>JBFKOL010000193.1:0-7905 GCA_041628815.1 Saprospiraceae bacterium
GCCTCGGCGGCCGAGAGTTCCTGCTGGAAGTAGAGAAACCAGATGGCCTGCCAGAAGACGAGGTTCTGGAAGAGGAACGGCATGCAAGACAAGAGTACAAGATTCAATTGAGGAAGTATTTGGATCAACTGGAAGATTGGGATGCTGCAGGGTGAAATATGGGATGTCAATTTCAGCCCGACAGAAGGAGCAGAGCAGAGTGGCATCAGACCTGCTGTTATCATCAGCGGGAATATTATGAACATACATTACGATGTAGTCATTGTTTGCCCGCTCACTTCCAAAATAAAAAACTTGCGTGGTAACATCGTACTCTTACCGGACGATCGAAATGGAATCAAGAAAAAATCAGAAGTCCTGGTTTTTCATGTAAAGTCGGTTTCAAAAAACCGATTAAAATTTCGGCGGGGGTCCATTCCCTGGGATCATTTGATCATGATTAAAGAGAATCTTAATAAGATTTTAGATTACTAGACGTCCTAACGGCTTGTGTCATCACAGACCACAACTGATTCGCAATGTTAAGATCATCAAGGGTCATAGAATTTTATTGATCAGGGTCGATGAAATTATTAATAGATATTGCTTCGTTGGTACAACCTTCGAGAAACGGCGGACCTGAAGCGGTATGGGAGTTCAGATGGAATTTCTTTATAGCGAAGTATCGGTTCTTAGCATGGTCCTACGAGCAGCGGCAACCTATGAATAACAGGTCGTTTCCCCAAACAGTCCCATTAGGGACCCAATATGGAAAGTAAAAAATGTTTGATTACAACCACCCGTGCCGTCAGGTACGGAATATGTCAAATCACGCTTTTGAAGAGGGACAACATGTGAATTAAGAATTAGAAGAGTAAAGTGTATAGTGTAATGTGAAAAGAGAGGATCGCACTTGTTAAGTGAGGTATTCCAGACTCAATGAATTAGTCTGGAATACCTAACAATACCCGGTTGGATCAAGCATCCAACCGGAGCGTAGTTTATTACTTTAAGGCCCTACTACTGCGGAACGTTCACGGGGTTCAGCAGATCGTAGAATTGATTCAACTTGGGTAGTATGATGATGCGTGTACGGCGGTTCATCGAACGGCCTTCAGCTGTCGTATTGGGTGCGAGTGTATTGAACTCTCCGCGTCCGGCAGCAATCAGTCTGTTGGGATCCACTTTGTAAGTGGTTTGTAGTTCGCGGACTACAGAGGTCGCTCGCTTAACACTAAGATCCCAGTTGTCCTGTACACATTGTGTTGAAATCGGCACGTTGTCAGTATATCCCTCTACCATCACTTCCAGGTCAGGACGGGAATTGACGATCTGTGCGATCTTTTCCAGCACCTCTCTTGCACGTGGTGTAAGGTTGGCACTGCCACTTTGATAGAGCATCTTGTCGGACAGGTTTACAAAGACCACAGTCTTGTCCACCTGTACTTCGATGTCCTCATCGTCGATACCTTTTTTCAGGACGCTTTTCAGGTTCAGTGCCAGTGCAAGATTGATCGAATCCGCTTTCGACTTGGCGGTGAGCAGGTGCCTGATGTATTGGTCCTTGTTCTTCATTTGGTCGAGCGTTTTCTTGATGTTCTCATTAGCGGCTTGCGAGAGAACAGTCAAATCACCAACGGCTGTGATTTGTTTGTTACGCAGTTCCTGGCAGTCGTTGAGTTGATTGCGCAGGTCATTTATTTGCTCTTGCCTCAGCTTCAGGTTGCTTTCGGCAACAGCCAATTCGGCTTTGGTTTTATCTGCTTGTCGCTTGGTGGCGTTGAGCGCTTCCACATTTTCCCTGAGTAGCGCGCGGTTTTCCTCAAATCTTTTATCGGACTGAGCCACTTTTTGGTTGGCCTGTTCGAGTTCGCTTTGAAGAGAGGTGAATTGCTTTTTGCTGACACAAGAGATTTGTAAAAATAGAAAGGACAGCAAGAAAGGAATTAGCATATTGGATTTCATATAAATTGTTTTATGTCAATTAATTCATTAACCCCCGAATAACCCATAGATGAAATTTATAGTTCCTTGTCACGATGGGTGTCGTAGTTAAATGTTTCCTAATACCATCGGTTTATAGACTGTATCACCACCGCGAATGGTTCACTTGGGTTTGCAGAGGATAAATCTATGCCAAAACTGTGCCGCTTACATCAGGGTTATCCTTGTAAGAGTGCTGGTAAACCCGTAGATGAAAAATTGGGTTATATCCTTTTGGGCAGGCGTGAATATGCGTTCGTAGGTACAACCTACGAACAGCGGGGTTTGATCGATTCTTTTTAGGGAAGCGTGGATATGAGTTCGCAGATAAAACTTACGAACAGCGGGTGCAACAGGATACGGGCTCGTAGCCGGAACCTACAAAAAGCGTAGAAGATCTATTCCAAAAAAATCACTTATATGCGATCAGGGCACTCGCGGGTCCTGTCAATGGCATCAATTCCGTTTTTTGATAGCCGGACTCCTTGGCCCACGTGTCAAATTGATCCTTGGTATAGTCAAATCCCTCGTCGGTTTCAATCAACATATTAAGACTCATTAAGAGGCCAAAGGTGTTTTCCCGCCGGTCATTGTCAATGACATTTTCTATGGCAACAAAGGCACCACCTTCGTTCAGGGACTCGTAAGCCTTGGTCATCAAAAAAACCTTGTCTTTTTCGTTCCAGTCGTGCAATATGTTACCCATGGTAATGACGTCGGCCTGAGGAAACTGATCCTTGAAAAAATCACCACTCTTGGCTTTTACGCGACCCACGAGATCCGATGCATTGATGTTTTTATTGGCTATCGGTTCTACCTGGGGCAGATCGAAACTGATCGATGAGATATTTGGGTTGAACTTGGCCACCAACAAAGCCAACGCACCCCCGGCTCCACCCATATCGCAATGTGTTTTGTAAGGAGTGAAGTCAAATTTTTGAGAAAAGGCCACAAAATTGCCCATTTGTACGCCGGACATGGCTTTCAGGAACTCCTCGAGTCGCTCCTGATCGGCATACAAGGCTTCGAACAAGGATTTACCGGTCAATTTCGATTCATTCTGTGGTTTACCCGTTCGCAAACCTTCTTCCAGGGATCCCCAAAAGTCATACAAGCGATGGTTGGCCATTTCCAGAACACCACCGATGTAGGTGGGTTTTCCCTTCACGAGGAACATTTCCACATCCTCGGCATTGCTGTACCTGGCAGTTTCCAGGATGCCTTCGCGATGTAGAAATCCGAGTGAAGTCAACGCATCCAGGAAATCATACAGTCCGCGGTCGTGTAGATTCAGGGCCTGCTTAATCTGGTGGGCGTCCTTTTTGCCACCGGATAAAAGTGTAAACAACTGGAAATCGACGGCGGCCAAAACAACTTTGGATGCCCAAAAGCCCATGCCGATTTGCATGATTTTAGAAGGATTGATTCGTTGATGCATGAGATGTAATTTATGGTCAAGATAACATTTTAAGGAATAGGATCCCTGTTTTGTTCCTTGCCAATAATCTCCGCATTTTTTCGGAAGACCGACTTGTGAAGAAAAGGCAGACAACTTATTTATAGGTCCTATCCTGGCATTTTTCCTGTTGTACCTGGTTGATGTAAGTGGTGGGAAGAATCCAGGGCACCATACTATTCTGAGGTGATCATACAAATTGGGGGAGGGCGTCGGTGGATATAGGTCCGTAAGAGGAACCTACGAACAGCGAAACCCGTTCCGTTGAGCTTTATTTATAGCGGTCCATGGATCGAAAGGGGTTAAATGGATATGGGTTTTAAGATAAAACCTACAAACAGCGGAGTAAGATCTAAAAGGGACAATAATGTTTCATGAATGTCACACAAGAAAAATCCGGAG
The DNA here is from genome assembly GCA_041628815.1 of Saprospiraceae bacterium. Lineage (GTDB taxonomy): Bacteria > Bacteroidota > Bacteroidia > Chitinophagales > Saprospiraceae > JBFKOL01. The sequence goes on from JBFKOL010000193.1 coordinate 3,821, forward strand.
CAGCGTGAACTTGCCCCGGACATTTTTATAATGAAGTGAACGTTAGAGCCCCAATAAACCCATGAGTGATACTTCGACGGTAGCTGTGGCATTGGCCGAGGTCGAGACGCTGACGGGACTGAGCGTCGTTGTCAGTAAACCTCCTACAGAAAACATGCCTTTCAATGTCAGGTGACCGTTGCTGTTTTCTTCGTAAGAGGCAAAATACAGATCGTAATTGCCTTCATCGAGGAAATGCAACTCAAACCGGCCTTCCTCATCACACAAAGCGCTATTGACCGCCTGGGCAAAGAGGATTTTACTTTGACCCTTGCCGTTCAGTTCGGAAGACGAATCGAATTGCCCTTGGTGGTAGGCATAGGCCACAATTTTCGAGCTGCTACCTGTATTGTTCTGGCAGGTACCTTTGACAATGCCGGTCTTTCCGCCCTGAAGAACCCGGACGGCAGCGTTCAACTCTGTTCCAGATACAAAATCGTAGGAAAGGTTGCCCTCGTTGTCCGCTTCAGCATGTATGCTTTTGCGCAGGTCCACATCGAGCACAAAAGTCGACTTTGATCCTTCATCTACGCCAAGGTCTTTGTCGAGTGTGATTTTGCCGGATGCAAGGCTTAGTGCATGCAGTTGACCGTCCTGCTCCTCCACGTAACAGCCCGGTTTTGTACCCGAAGCATCGTTTTCGAGGTCAAGGACGAGTTCGAGTGAAGAATATTGTTTTGCTTCGACATCAAAGGTGCCCAGATCAAAAGTCTCTCCTTTTTGATAGGCCAGGAGATTCACAGAGGTTTTCTGAAAACCTTCGACCTTTTGACCGTCTACATGGATTTCCTGGATGGTCACGACACATGATTTAACCTCGGCATTATCTATCGGCGCATCGGTGATTTGAAAGCCTATTTGGCCCATTTTTTTGTCATCCATAGGATCGGTGCCCGGGTTTATGCCTGGGTCCACCATGGTGTCTTCACCGCAACTGGATAAAAGAAAAGCAATCAACAAACCATTCATTAAGTTTTTCATCGGTAGTTTTTTTGTTAGTAAATCTTGTCAGTCCTTGGCTGGATAAACAGGCCAGAAGAATGAATTTTCCTGCTTTCGACATTTTCGGAAGAAAATCTGTCAAGCCCTGACTTTTTCTTTTTGATCCAGGTCGAACTGACATACCTAATAACGACTCTTTGATCGACTTGTCTTGTGGGTGTTTACCACGAAAATGTATGGGGGAAAACCTGTAAAGAGATCTCCGGGCAGGTTCCACTTTTACTTTTTATCAGCTTCGTTCTTGAATGTATTATGGGTCTTGTTGAGTGATGAAATGGGGTTTATGTTTGATTGGTGTCAATCATCCAATGGATATCAATCACTTCCAATTGGATTTTAATGGGAATAGTTTGAATGGCATCAATTTATTATTCTCAAATTGTACTATTTTATAAGCGAATAAATAATATCTCTATTATGGCTCAGTTCAACCTGAATATCAACGGCCGGGAAGTACAAGTAGATGTCGATCCCGCCACCCCACTTCTCTGGGTGCTTCGCGATCACCTCGACCTCACCGGTACCAAGTACGGTTGTGGCATTGCCCAATGTGGCTCTTGTACGGTTCACGTCGGCGATGTAGCGTTTCGGTCATGCAGTATGCCTGTTTCACAAGTCGGTAATCAACCTGTCACCACCATCGAGGGCTTGTCAGAAAATGGCGACCACCCGGTTCAGAAGGCCTGGCTCGATCACGATGTAGCGCAATGTGGTTATTGTCAATCCGGGCAGATCATGAATGCCGCTGCCTTGCTCAAGTCGAACCCCAACCCCACTGACCAACAAATCGCATCGGCCATGGATGGCAACATCTGTCGCTGTGGCACTTATGTCCGTATCAAAGAAGCGATAAAATCCGCTGCTGCCAATTCCTAATCTCAATACCACCAACAATGACTTTTGTAAAAACACATTATAACCGTCGATCATTCCTCAAAGTCTCAGCAGCTACTGGGGGCGGTATGCTCATCGGTTTCAACTGGCTGACCAGTTGTACATCGGCTACCCAAGGAGGAGTCGCAGTTCCCAATGAATGGTTCAAAATCAACGGATACATCAAAATCGGGGATACGGGCATGGTGACCATCTATTCGCCCAACCCGGAGATCGGGCAAAATGTGATGACTTCCATGCCCATGATCGTGGCGGAAGAACTCGATGTACCCTGGGAAAACGTAAGGGTCGAACAGGGCATGCTGGACGAAGATTCATTCAATAACCCGCAGTTTGCCGGCGGCAGCTTATCCATCATGCTTGGATGGGACGCCCTCAGAATGGCTGGAGCAACGGGTAAAAGGATGTTGATCGAAGCGGCAGCGAAAGAATGGGGAGTAGAGGCATCCGACCTCACTGCCAGCGAAGGAATGATTAAAGAGATCAACGGAAGCCGTAGCATGGGTTATGGCGAAATAGCTTCTAAAGCCGTCGGCATGGAAGTGCCGGAAGAGGTGGATTTAAAGGATCCCAAGGACTACAAGCTGATAGGTACCGCTCAGAAAAATGTCGAAGGTCAAAAGATCGTCACAGGTCAACCGCTTTTTGGTCTCGACTTCAAGCGCGAAGGCATGCTGATCGCCATGATCGAGCACCCTCCCGCCTTTGGCATGCGTGTCAAAGATTTCAACCAGGCCGAGATTAAGGGAATGGATGGGGTACGTGATGCTTTCATCATCGATACCGCCTACGAGGATGAAGGACGGTTTGATGTGAATGCATTCAACCAGTTGATTGCCATTATCGGCGACTCTACCTGGCAGCTTATGAAGGCGAAGAAGGCGTTGAAAGCGAACTGGGAAGGCGTCAGCCCGCTGGAGAGTTCAACCGGGCATGCGGCCAGCCTCGAAAAAGACATAGAAAGGGGCCAGTTGCAGGAAGAAAGAAAGGACGGCAACCCGGATGCGGCATTCGCACGTGCCGCAAAGGTGATAGAGCGCACCTATACGGCTCCTATAATGCCGCATAATACGCTGGAGCCGATGAATTTCTTTGCACATGTGAAAGATGACAGCGTTGAACTCGTCGGCCCCACACAGACACCGAACAACCTGAGGGAGTCGACTTCAAAGATGCTGGGTATACCAGCAGACAACATTACGGTCCAGATGACCCGTATGGGTGGCGGATTCGGCAGGAGACTGTACACCCACTTCGGGCTGGAAGCTGCAGCCATTTCAAAGAAGGCAAACGCCCCTGTGAAATTGGTCTACACCCGTGAAGACGATATGACCAATGGCATTTACCGCCCTGCTTACCGGTCGACCTATAAGGCCGGACTGGACGAAAACAACAATTTGACCGCCTTTACGATTATGGGCGTTGGATTCCGCGAAGGGCCGGTATTCCCGGATCGATTCCCTGCGGGAGCCATAGACAACTACTATGCCTCCAAACGCGTCTCACCGTCGAATATATCTTTTGGCGCATGGAGGGCGCCTAGATCGCATTTTACGGCCGGTGCCGAGCAGTCATTCCTCGATGAGGTGGCAGAAGCTGCTGGAAAGGATCCGATAGACTTGCGGCTCGAGTTGTTTGACCGCGCCAAGAACAACCCAGTCGGCAAAGAGTACGAATACGATGCGGACCGCTATGCTGGCGTATTGAAGCTCGTCAGGGAAAAAGCCAATTGGGATACGGAGATGCCCGGTGTGCACCGCGGTGTGGCCGCCTATTTCTGCCACAATTCCTATGTCGCCGAGATCGTGGATATCGTCATGGAAAGCGGCGAACCCAAAGTAAAAAAAGTATGGTGTGCTGTCGATTGCGGAATTGTCATCAATAGGGAAGGAGCCATCAATATCATCCAGGGAGGCGTCGTGGACGGCATCGGGCATGCTATGACGGCTGAGTTGAATTTCGAAAACGGCAAGCCGGTTCAGAAGAACTTTGACGCTTTTCAACTGATACGACACAGCCAGGCACCTGAAGAGATAGAGGTCTTTTTCGTGGAGAATGATATCTCACCTACCGGTCTGGGCGAACCCGGTCTGCCCCCGGCAGTCGGGGCCTTAGCCAATGCGTTGTACAAAGCCACTGGACGGCGGTAC
>JBFKOL010000194.1:0-7782 GCA_041628815.1 Saprospiraceae bacterium
AGGGTAACAACTCACTTACCCATGCACCGCTCTCACCATATTGTTTGAAATTGAAATCGGCCAAAGCCAGGGGAAATGACCTCTGCTCTGACGTCATACCCGTCACACGTTGTCCCCCTCTTACACTGTCCGGTAACTCCTCGCCAAACATCTCCATCAATTTGGGTTTGAAATCAAACAACTCCAGTTGCGAAGGAGCACCACTTTGATGCAGATAAATAATCCGTCTCGCCTTGGGAGGAAAATGGGGCACACCCGTAGGCAGAAAATCTTCGTCCAGGATTGATAGCGCAACGGCACTCGCACTGAACAAACTCGATTTCATGAACACCCGCCGGTTCATCTTCAAAACGGTATCCTGTAAATCGTTAGCTGACGAATGCATCACTTTGTACGTTTCTTCAATGCTCCATTAATTTCTGTAGAAATTTTGACTTGTAACCTCAATATTTCGATTATCTGAATTTTCCTGTGGAGATGGTTTGTAAATCATTTTGTTCCATTCAAACACTGTTTCATGCATGGCTGCATCAACCAGGGAAGTCATTTTTATATCCTTGGATAGAAAGCTACCATTTCATGACAAACTCATCGTGGTTCATGACTGTGCTGACTACCATGGTCCAGGCTGCCAGGTCCGTCTTGTCTACCCCGCCTTCGACCGGAAACTGTCCAATGTCCAACAGTGCTTCCCGCCGTTCTGAATCCCGTGCAAAAGCATTCCTTTCATCTTCGATATACTTTTTCAGCAATTCAATTTCATTCTGCTCTGCAGGCCTGCAGAGCAACCGTTTGAATACCTGGTCGATCACATCTGGTATCCCATTGCTCTCACCTAAAAGTACCCTTTGGGCCAAAACGCGACAGGATTCTGTGAATTGAGGATCGTTCATTAATACCAGGGATTGGAGCGGAGTCGATGTCTTTTGCCTTCGCACCACACAACTGTAGCGATCCGGGGCATCAAAGTTCATCATGGCAGGTGGTGGCGAACTTCTTTTCCAGACAGTATAAAGACTTCTTCGGTAGAGGTCATCCCCTTCTCCCTGGATGTAGATGGTGGCGTTTCGAGTCGCAAGCGCCTCCCATAGCCCCTCGGGCTGATAGGGATATACACTCGGGCCCCCTATGCTGTCAGTCAGTAAACCACTGGCCGCAAGTGCGTTATCCCGAATCATTTCTGCAGACATCCTGTAGGCAGGAAAGCGCGTGTACCAATCGTTAGATGGATCCTGAGTTTTTTGATCTGCCGATGCAATACTGGATTGCCGGTAAGTCGCTGACATAACGATTTGCTTGATCAATCTTTTTATGTCCCATCCATTGTTCATGAAGTCGACCGCCAAGAAATCCAATAACTCAGGGTGACTTGGCAGATCACCTTGGTTTCCAAAATCTTCTTGTGTTGCCACCAGGCCCTTTCCAAACAGCATCATCCAGATCCTGTTGACTTGAACGCGCGCTGTAAAAGGATTCTCAGGGCTCACGATCCATTTGGCAAGCCCCATCCTGTTGGGTTCATACATATGTTCGGAAGACACTAGTTTTCGTGGCACCGTAGCTGTGACCATCTTTTTAGGGGCATCATAAACACCCCTGTCCAGGAGGAAAGTCTGGCGAGGGTATTTTTTCTCCCTTGTAATCATTACTTCAAGTATGTCGGTCATAAGAAGATTCTCTTCCTTCCGCATCACGGTCAGTCTCTCCATTACATCATTCCATCGTGCATTTTGTCCTGACAACAGGTAGTAGTCAAGCAGTTCATCATTATCATACTCGTCCCTCCATTGACCTTCGTAAAGACGACGTACCTCTATACCTGCCAACTCTCGATCGAAAACTTTCAGTTCGTCAAAACTCATATTCTGAATGGATTTCCTCAGTTCAACACCCAGCATAAAGGGCAGGTTGGACCAGTTCGTACCGTCAACCCCATGCAACAGGCTCTTGTGCAAATTGTCCTTATGAAGTTTATTCTCGGGTGTTGATCCATTTAGATAAATACCAATGCCTTCGGCGCTGCTGCTTCCATCATAGGTCAGTGCGATGTGCGTCCATTCACCAACCGCAAGGGTATCGACAGTTTGAAAATCGATACAGTTGTCAGGCCACACATGATTAAATTGGAAAGAAAGTGTACCATCTTCGTTCAGCTTGCAGAGCCATCCTCGGTAGCCTTCAAAATCTCCGTTGGTCTTGTTAAATATAGGACCAGCTTCTCCATATTGTAGCAATTTGATCCACAGACTTACAGAAAAAGGTTGGTGCCTGTCAAAATCGAGATCCCTGCTGAATCGCAGACCTGCATCCCCATGCATCATCACAGCTTTTCCCTCGTATCCATCTACCAGGCTTGGTGATTCTCCTCCTCCCGAAACGACGGTGCCAGGCTGCTCGGTAACTAGGTTCGTGAAGCTTAATTCTTTCTCGCTTGTTTCAGGAGGCCGAAAATCCTGACGTTTATCCAGGTTCAGCGATCCTTTCGTGATATAAGTCTCCCCTTCAAAATCAAAATGAGCAATCAAACCTTTTTCGTTCAAGGTGTCCATTTCGTTGTTGTCAAGCCACTGATTGAATTCTATCACGTACAAATCATTGACCAACTTTTCTTTCAATGGGTCCATTTGACTCTTTAATTCTTCCAGTCTTTTCGATTCAGCTTCTGTCGGCAGGAGAATCGTTGGAGCCGCCTCTCCATTGTACGGGACAATACCAGTATCGTTGATATTGTTGAAAAAGGCATAAAGCGAATAATAGTCTTCTTGAGAAATAGGATCGTATTTATGATCATGACATCTAGCACATTCCAGTGTTAAGCCCAATATGGCCTCACCAATGGTATTGACACGATCCGCTACATATTCTACACGATACTCTTCGTCTACTACGCCCCCTTCCTGGGTTTGAGGATGATTGCGGTTAAAGCATGTTGCGATCAATTGTTTTTTCGTCGGTTCCGTCAATAAATCCCCAGCCAATTGTTCAATCAAGAATCTGTCGTAGGGCATATTGTCATTAAAGGCCGTGATGACCCAATCCCTGTAGGGCCATGTATTGCGCATTCCATCGTCCTGGTACCCATGTGAATCGGCATATCTTGCGGCATCGAGCCACTCTACTGCCATTCGCTCTCCATATCGGGGAGAAGCCAACAATTGATCAACTGCCTTTTCATATTTCTCTTCATCACTCGATTCGAAAAAATTATCCATTTCCTGGACAGTAGGAGGGAGACCCGTAATATCAAGTGTCAGGCGCCGCAAGATAATAGCTTCATTGGCCGGATCCGATGGATGAAGACCTCTACTGTACTGTTGGTCAAGGATAAACCGGTCAATATCATTCATTATCCAACCTGAATCTGGGACCACAGGTGGCTTTTGTGCAATAGGTGGAGTAAAGGCCCAATGTTCTTTGTATTCGGCTCCATCTTCAATCCATTTTGCGATCAGCGCTTTTTCGGTATCGCTGAGCATAAGATTTGACTCTGGTGGCGGCATCCTATAAGATGGATCATCGGAGGTGATCCTATAGAGGACTTCACTTTTCCCCGGTCTTCCCGGCTTGATAATCCTCCGGGCCTTAGCCTCATCCAATAATGTTTTTCCCAGTGCCGATTCAGCTACATCGAGGCGTAGATGCGCCTTTCGCTGGTTGGCATCCGGACCATGGCACTTGAAGCACCTGTCTGATAGCAATGGTTTGATATGGAAGTTGTAGTCTATCTTTTCAGGTAGAGAGGAGTCAATTGACAGCACCAAGTCATGGTTCGATTCTTGGCACGCCAAAAGCAAAAAAAACATACTGATGCCGATGCCGTGAAAATAAATCTTCATATGATCTCATGAAATTATTAAAAAGAATCAAGGTCCTTTACTCTTTTCTACTTCAACAACCCCATTTTACTACTTATCTAAAATAACTAAACAGCTGCGCGTGCCATTGTTACCAACAGGTGATTAGCATTCTTTGAAACCATGGTCAATAGTCGTACCTTATAAAATTGTAGACGTATACATTCATGCTTCATCAAATACATATGTAATGACCCCTATCCAATTAGGCATCCTCATCCTAGTGATCTTTTTTCTTTCTGGCATCAGGATCATCTTTGAATACAAAAGAGCACTCAAGTTTCGGTTTGGAAAATATGTAAAAACGCTGCAACCGGGTTTTCGCTGGATCATACCACTCGTTGAGACCATTCAAATTGTAGATATCAGGGTAATCACCATCAACATCCTCTCTCAAGAGGTGATGACAGAAGACAATGTCCCTTGTAGTATTGACGGCGTTGTCTTTTTTAAGATCAATGATCCAGAAAAGGCTGTACTGGAAGTGGAAGAATATAAGTTTGCCATCACCCAGCTCGCACAGGCAGCGCTGCGTGATGTTTGCGGAAAGGTAGAACTCGACACCATTCTTTCAAGGAGAGAAGAAATGGGCCAGAATATCAAGGAAATTGTAGTACAGGAGACCGTTGAATGGGGCATAGAGATCATTGATGTCAAGATCAAGGATATTCAGCTTCCAGAGAATATGAGGAGAATGATGGCCAACCAGGCCGAAGCGGAACGATCCAGAAGAGCACGCATCATACTGGCAGAAGCCGAACAGCAGGCTGCAGCCAAACTTTTAGAGGCAGGTAAACTGATCGACGAGTCTCCCTCGGCCATCAAGCTCCGGCTATACCAGACTTTGGCCAATATCGCTGCTGAAAAGAATTCGACCATCGTATTCCCATTTCCCGAAGAAGCTCTCCCGCGCAATACTAAATGACCGGAACAGTTAAAATAGGATGTTCACCTTCCTAATTACTGAAGGATTATATTTTCGAGATCAAGGGTCCAGTCGTAAGACTGCTTTTTGAAATTGGGTCTTTCCCCACGAGGAATGATTCCATGTTCGGTAAGCATTTTATGAAACCCGCTCCGGTTTCCAAAATCTCCACGAAACCAGTAGAATAGGGAGGTTACGTATACCACATTTCTTGATTCATCATACACGGTGGACTTTTCTAAGTATTCCCGTGTAGCTTGTTCCATATAGTGCTCCAATTTCTCAGGACTTAAGATCCTCACAGGTGGACAACTCCTGGCTCCACAATTGAGCACAAAATGAATGCGTGCGTCTCTTTTCCTCACCCGTAGTTTTTTTTCGAAGGACGACGGAATAAGTTTGCCAATTCTTCCAAGCCCAAATTTCCATTGTGACTTCCGGATGATACCATGTTCAATTTGGTCAAGACTCAGCATACGGCCTGCAATTGGAATGCGCTTTTTGTTGAAAAATTTTCCTTTACGGTCAAACAAGGCTGGATCATCCCTAAGCAGGTATTGCACATAAGCATTATAAAGGTTGACCCAAAATGCAATGCGCTTTGAATCCGTATCAAGGTACTCTTTCAAGGAATCTGGATGAACAATAGCGAGCTTTTCCCGGATCATTTGTGTTTCCTTTCCTTCAATTGCGAGGAGCAATAATTCTTCCGACAATTCATTGTAGCGATGCAATGCCATCTCCTGCGCAGTGAGAGCCTGTATCATCGTAAAGAGATAAAATAAGATACTCCTTCGCATAGTGAAGCTAAGTTAACGATGAAGATATGATGATCCATCTCAAACCATCTTTGTGATGCCTGCCACATTCAGACTGCTGGGGTGATAGCCATCACTGAAATGATTGTAAAAAACGTCCATCTTGTATCGCGTTGTGGTATTTCAATCAATATATATTTCATGCCATGCAATCTTCAATCATCCATTTTTCATTTTTATCGACATTACTCATTCTATCAATGGCTATGACCGCCAAGTGCAGTGATGACAATTATGATCCATCCCGCGAACAGGTCATGACCCTGGACCCAAACGTTTACTCCAAAATGGATCGAAACAGTATCCGAAATGTACTTGCCGGGTTGCACAAGGAAAAGTTGTCCGATGATGAGCACGCCTGTCTCCAATTGATTAGAGAAGAAGAAAAACTCACGCATGATGTTTATGACAAACTGTATTTCTTTTGGGGCAGGCCAATTTTCCACCATAATTCTGACAATGAGCAGACACCTTTGAACGCAGTTTTTCTTCTGCTTGAAAAATACGACCTGGAAGACCCCACCTACCAAAAGGATTATGGTCAGCTTGCGAACGCTGCCATCCAGCATTTGAATGATTCCTTCAGAGAGAGAGGCAAAACAAGCATGGTCGAAACCCTTGTGGTGGGTGCTGCCATCGAAGAACTCGATTTCGGAGATTTACAGATCCAACTCGATGATGCAGTAGACCCCAATATCTTCGACTGGTCTATCAAAACATTCAAAGAGGGTCAAGAAATCTCCCAAGAGACTTTGTAAATAACCTGAATATCGAAGGAATAATTATGGTCCACAGTATCTTTCAGAAACCTAATACAGCCACATTTTTCAGAGGAATTTGAAAAGGGGATAAAATTTACATCTATAAAATGCTACATAAATGAGTCACCATTCATTCAAAACGCTTGGGTTGATCGGAGGAACATCCTGGCACTCAACGATCGTTTATTATCGCTTGATCAATGAATTGGCCTCAGAAGTCATTGGTCCTGCCTTGAACCCGCCGTTGATTTTGCACAGCATCAGTATTGAGGTTATGCGCGGCGGTGACCGGCAGCGTATCAACCAAACTTACCTGGAAACATCGCAAAAGCTAGAGAAAGCCGGGGCAGATGCCATTGTGATCTGTGCCAATACACCCCATATGGTGGTTGACTTCGTGGCTCCTCAAATTAAGATTCCATTTTTACACATCGCAGATGCCACCGGTAAGGAGGCCCGCAGACTTGGATTGAGGAAGCTGGGACTATTGGGGAATCGTCCGACCATGACGGGCTCCTTCATTTCTGGCCGTCTGAAATCGGAATTTGACATTGATTCCGTAATACCCGAAGGTGATCACATCGGCACATCGCACGAGTATGTATCTAAGGAACTCACCCAGGGAAAGTTTACCGATGAGGCGAGGTCATTCTATCTCGAGCGCATGCAAGAACTCAAAGAACAGGGGGCCGATGGTATCATCCTGGGATGTACTGAATTGCCGATTCTAATGGACAACACTGAATTTGACTTGCCCATGCTCGCCACAACCCAGCTACACGCGCAAATGGCAGTCGATTTCGCCCTTGGTCAAAAGTGACAAAGTTTATAAGAATTATTTGGCCCGTGTATAACCATAATCGCGTACAGCAGTAGATCCATCACAATGCCCTGTACCTCCAAGGTAATTGCCATTTTGTTGAATGGTGAGCATCAGTTCCGAGTCACAAAATCCATGCGGATTGCCGCCCTCGACCTTAGATGACCTCCAACGTATCGTTTGACCATCGACTGTGCCAGTTATCCTGGCAGTTGTCCATAATCCGTCATGACGCCATGACGCGATTCCTTCGAGACGGTTGCCTTCATGGACCAGAATTACAGCTCCTGCTCGATGATCATTTTCCGGAAAAAGATTCCATGTTCCGGTTAAATTGATCGCTGCTGAAGTGCCCCTTTTTCTTCGCTCCCAAAACGAACCGTTCGCAAAGGCAATAGTCTCGTTGTTGTTTTGCAGGGTCGCTCGTAATCCGCCCTCCCAGTCATTCGCAATGATTGTCATGCGATCTAAAAATGTGCCCGATGACCGCATGCCGTATTCGTTGAGAAATGATAGCTGCTGTCCCGTCTGCTCAAGGGCACATCGCTCTCCCTTGTTGCCCGTCCTGGGATCGTAACCATACCAGGTGCCCGATAAATCAGGG
>JBFKOL010000195.1:0-7771 GCA_041628815.1 Saprospiraceae bacterium
GCCTGCGCTTGTTTAAATGAGTTATGGCAGCGGGCAGGCTCGTGCTGCTGAATATGGCGGGAGTGGAGCACCGTTTCGGGCTCAATAATGCATGCTTTAACCGATTTGGAATAGAAAAATACCTGCTTCTCCATCCTGCTTTTTGCAGGCGTGTCATCCTTAAAGCTTATATTTCCTATGAATACTTCTTCTGACAACGGAAAATGCGCAGGATAAGACGCTACGGCATTTTTGCTCTTGATCGCCATTGGCAGCAGCACAGGTCCTTCTTGGTAAACCATGATATCAAGAAGAAATGCATTGAAAATCGCACTAGAATATCAATAAACCGATTAGAAATATGAACGGAGGGGGTTCCTTTTTAGAGCGATGCCAATCAATGCTGATAATCAGTCACTTATATCAACAATACAAGTTCATTTGAAATTTAACCGGACAGTAATGAATAAGAATTATGAATTTATAATTCTTAATTCTTAATTAACTCAAACTCCCCATTCACTGTTACCGCAATTGCCTGGCCGTCTGAATTCAAAGCAAAATCAAATGAGGCCCCGTCATTTCTGTCGAAAAAGAGACTTGGTCCTTCAGGCAGGATGGTATACGATTCATCGTTCCAGCGTTGAGCCACTTCGAGGTTGTCATTCTTCAAGGCGATATCGATCGTAAATCGATCGCTTCCTGGCAAAACAAAAGTACCTGAGAACTTATTCTTTTCGGCAACGCTCATCGCGATGACTTTTTTTATGGTCGGTTTGTAGATGTTCCAGCCATATTCCCTGGAAACAGCACGAAGAATTTCATTGATCAAGGCACTCCCATTGTCACCATTCGTCATAAGAGCCATACCCTGTCCCATGTCAGCAAAGGCTACCAGTTGGCACCTGAACCCTTCATTGGATCCTCCGTGTCCGAATCGCAAAGAATCTGTTTCCCCGTTTAGCGCGAATCCAAGTCCCCAGTCTCCAAGGTGTTTGGTCAACATCGCCTGTGCAGTCGATGTTGTGATCCATTGGTTTTCGACCCCGGTAAAGGCTTTTTGTACAGCAATGGCAAAACGGGCGAGATCGGACGGTGTAGTCCATAGACCTGCAGCTGCCTTTTCGGGGTAGGTGTGCCATCCACCATTCACTTCATTTCCATTACCACGATGACCCACAGCCGCATTTGAATGCCACGATTCTGGCAAGGGTTGTCTATAAATGCTTCTCGACATGGCTAATTGGGACAACACCTCTTCTTCGGCCACCTCCTCAAATGATTTCTTTGTAATTTCTTCTATGGCGAGTTGGTAAACTGTATAACCGCCCCCAGAATAGCGCCAAATACTTCCTGGTACTGTGTCGGCCACTATGGGATTCGAATTGGCCGGGTCAACTCCCACAAGAATTTGAACGACTGTTGGTACGTCTTCATCAGCAGCATAACCCCTGAATCCATGCACGGTCATTCCGCCGGTATGTGTCACCAGGTGACGCGTGGTCACGGGTATATCTTGGGTAAATCGATTTTCCGGGACCCGCCAGATTTGAAGATACTGGTTTACAGGTGCATCCAGATCAAGTAAACCTTTCTCTTGGAGTCGAAGCGCAATGGCTGCGGCAACGGGTTTGCTGATGGAAGCAGCCTGGAAAAGGGTTTGGTCATCGACCTTTTGAGTGCTTCCATTTTGAATCACTCCATAAGTCCGGGTCCATTTAATCTCTCCTTCATCAAAAAATGTCATGCTGAGACCTGGCACATTGTGATGCGCCATTCGCGACACTATATCATAGATTTCTGTATCCTCACCTTCTATAATGATGGATGGGACCAAATTTTGCTCGATTACTGTAATGATGGCCTCATGGCTTTGTTCCCTGCCCCTTTCCAGGTTGCACATGCAGCATAGCACGACCGCAAAGACGAGCAATTCTATTGCTAAGACTTTTTTTATCATTGTTCTCCTGTGTTGTTAAAGTGATCAATCATACTGTTTATCCTGTAAAAGGGCCATTTTCGATATCGATGATACGTCTTTTGAGGAGGTACTACCGTATTTTTTATATGGATGAATGGATTGAGGCGAAGAATTGATCCTTCACCTTTCAATACCATGGATATTCAATAGTCGATCATTACTGTGCATTTTACTTTCAAAGTAGCTTATCCCGGTTTAATATGAATGGTATATTGATGTTCCATTCAATTCAATGTTTTAATGAATAGTAGAGTAATCGTGCTGCGATCAGTACATCAGGAGTATTTACTCTGTATTAAACACGCGGTTTATAGTCTACCCGTAATTGTAATTCTGATGGTAGCCGTGTTGCCGAAATCATTTGGACAGGGCTTTTTGCATACTTCCGGGAAGGCTATTACCTCTGAAAGTGGAGACACGGTACTTTTGCGCGGCATGGGGTTAGGAGGATGGATGCTTCAAGAAGGGTATATGCTCCAGACAGCAGGTTTTGCCAATGCCCAACATCAAATCAGAAAGCGCATCCGGGATTTGATCGGCACGGAAGAAACCGACCTATTCTACGAAGCATGGCAGGACAACCATGTACGAAAAATAGACATAGATTCTTTGAAATCGTGGGGTTTCAATTCAGTTCGCCTCCCCATGCACTACAATCTATTTACACTACCTATCGAAGAGGAACCAATAGTCGGGCAAAATACCTGGCTAACGCGAGGATTTGAGCTCACCGACAGCCTCTTGTCATGGTGTAAACAAAATGAAATGTATGTCATCCTCGATTTGCACGCCGCCCCAGGCGGCCAGGGCAGGGACGAAGGCATTTCAGACTACGATCCTCAAAAGCCTTCACTTTGGGAAAGCCAGGAGAACAAGGACAAAACGGTTGCACTTTGGAAAAGAATTGCGAAATACTACAAAGACGAACCGTGGATTGCAGGCTATGACCTTATCAATGAACCCAACTGGCCCTTGGAAGGAAACATCGCTTTACGCGATCTTTATTATTCACTGACAGATTCCATTCGTTCGGTCGATACCAACCATATCCTATTTATTGAAGGCAATTGGTTTGCGAACGACTTCACGGCGCTGACACCCCCATGGGATGATAATCTCGTGTACAGCCCACACAAGTACTGGTCGGTCAATGACCAGGCGTCCATACAATGGGTGCTGGATATTCGCGAAGAATACGATGTGCCCATCTATTTTGGTGAATGCGGAGAAAATTCCAACCGTTGGTTTCGTGACGCTATCCGTCTTTTTGATGAATTCAACTTGGGCTGGGCCTGGTGGCCGATGAAAAAGATTGAGTCTATTTCCGGTCCACTTTCCATAGTTAAGACCAACGGTTATCAACGGCTGCTCGACTTCTGGAATGGAGACGGTCCCAGGCCTTCAGCTGATGAGGCGAAATCGATTTTGATGGAACTAACCGAAAAGCTGAAAGTCGAGCATTGCATTTTTCAAAAAGACGTCATCGATGCCATGTTCAGGCAAGTTCGATCTGAGGAATCAAAACCATTTGTTACCAGGCAGATTCCCGGGGTAATCTATGCATCTGACTTTGATTTGGGTCAGGTGGGTTCGGCCTATTTTGATTATGAAGACGCCAATTACCAGGTTTCAACGGGTAACTTTACAGCCTGGAACAACGGATGGGTATACCGCAATGACGGCGTTGATATTGAACCGAGCATGGACAATTTTAACACCAATGGATATAACGTAGGATGGGTAGAAGCAGGGGAGTGGATGCAATACGACATAGATGTGATTCGAGATGGAGTGTATGACGTAGCAGTGCGTACTGCAGCCAATACCTCAGCCGGACGATTTCATTTGGCCTTGCCGGAAGGCGAACTGTCTACTATTGCCAACGTACCTGGCTCCGGTGGCTGGCAAAATTGGCAGACAGTATTGGTAAAGGATGTGATTTTGACGCGTGAAGATCAAAAGATCCAATTCATTGCGGACGCCGCAGGCTTTAACCTGGGAAGCTTCCAGTTTGTATATAAGGATAGTACCCAGACAATTCCTTTAGTGCCTTTGTCCGCAAGAACACAAAATGAGCGATCGATTGTGGTATTCCTGAATAAACCGTTGGGGGATGTCAATTCCGATCCTTCGCTTTTTCAGGTTTTGGTCAATGGACAAGCAATTGAAATAGTTGAAACAGGTGGTAGCTTATCATCGGAAAGGGCTCTATTTATACGATTAGACCAACCATTGAGAGCAGGAGATCAGATACGCATTTCGTATACAGGCAACTCGATCTTGGGAAATGACGGAACTCTGCTACAGACTTTCAATAATCTGGCGGTATCCAATAGCTTACTTGAAGCTTTCATTATACCGGGAAGGATTGAAGCCGAACAGTATATTACACATGCGGGGATCCAGCTCGAGAATACTTCAGATATGGGAGGGGGACAAAATATTGGTTATCTCGATGCCGGTGATTTCGCAGAATATCAAATTCGCGTCCTTGAAGAGGGCATGTACAATCTTGATATTCGAACAGCAGCTCTCAGCGAAACCGGTGCAATAGAAATTCACCTTATCGATGAAAATGATGTCGCCATGATAGTAGGGAAATACGATTTCCCCCCGACCGGAGACTGGCAATCTTGGAACACCTCGAGCTTTACCGTCTATTTACCGGAGGGAAATTTTGTGATGCGCGTTTTGATAACCGCTCCATTGTTTAACATCAACTGGTTTGACTTCAGCATATTGACGGATACAAAAGACCAAATCGGCCGATCAGACCTAAAATTGTACCCGAATCCTTCTTCAGGGATCTTGTATCTGGAAGGTCTTCTACCCGATCAACAAGCCTATCATTATTACATATATGATCAAAAAGGTCAGAATATTTTTCACCAAGTTTTAAAAGGCATTGGAGAAGTCAATGAATCAATCCGTATTGATCAATTTGGTGAAGGTGTTTATTACTTTCTGCTCCGAGGGGAAAATGGAAAAAAGTTCGTCAGAAAATTCATAGTTGTGAGTCGATAAATCTCGATACAAATCGTTCGTTGAGGATAGCTTTGATCAGTAGATTTTTCCTTGAAGTGGAAGTTAAACATAGTATTGTCAACATCAGTTTTTGCAATTGTGGTGTATGAACGGAAAATACTCAATACTGGTCGTGCAATATTTTTGCAGATATTATAAATCATCAACATCACTTAGAAACAGCGCTTAGTATGACACATCTTATTTACACGGGCCTAATAATAACTTTCTCGCTGATCCATACAATGTCATCAGCACAAATCAATATTCAGGAAAAATGGAAAAAAGAAATCGCCGATACTGAAAAGGCATTTGCTACAATGGCTCAAGAAAAAGGTCTCTCCTTTGCCTTTCTCCATTTTGCTGCAGAGGATGCTGTTCTCAACAGAAATGACAGTCTTTTGATGGGCAAAACAGCTATAGCGAATTGGTTTGAACAACAACCAATGACCCCTGGAGCAACCTTGACGTGGAGTCCCGATTACATAGATGTTTCATCTTCCGGGGATCTCGGATACACCTATGGCCGTTATTTGTTCGGAATGACAGGACCGGATGGTCAAAAAGTGCAAAGACGCGGAGTGTTTCATACGGTATGGAAGAGACAAACTGATGGAAGCTGGAAATACGTTTGGGATTGATATAACGATTTTTCCGAAAACTTAAGCGCAACAGGGAGCTCTTGGATTTAAATCCATTTGGTGAAGGTCCAAGGCGAGGCCTCCGGAGTCGATTGAAGAGCTCAATCTCTCACTTCTTGGCATAAGAACACTTTTCAAGTCACGAAGATGTTGGATGATTGTGAATAGCATCAATCTGTTTCAAAAAGCAGGCAAAGGCCCGTTACACTTTCTTTAAAGAAATTGACCCATAGAATATTTTTTAATCAATCAATCAATAATTGGGTCATTCGCTCATTGATTCTTGTCTTGTGATCAATTTCACATTAAATTCTTATGTCTAATTTTCAAGATAACATCGTAGAGTTCTAACAAAAACTAACCATGAAGAAATCTAAAATTTTGATTTTGATGTTGTTAACCCTGGGAGTTCATTGTCTTATAGCACAACATCTACAAGTCGACAACCCCACTCTTTCTCAGCTGGCCTCCTTTAATGGGGGCAACCAGATGTTTTTGCAGATGAATGAATTGGGGATGTTCAGAGGTTACATAGGATCGTATTCAGGCAACCCGGAGGACGTTGATTTTGGAACCAATGGTAGCAACCCTGCAGGGAAGGTTCATCTAACGATCAGGGCATCTCCCGCGGTAACACTGAGCGATCAAAGAAACTTCGGAATAGGCACCACAAATCCAACTGAAAAACTGCACGTGATGGGCAATATACGCATCCAGGACGACGCAGATATTTTTGGGCTCGACAGGCTTGTCGGCTACAATGACTTGCGCCTTTACGGCAATTCAGCCGACGGTCCGGATATTTATATTGCTCCTAACGGTATGGTGGGAATAGGTACGACTAACCCCATGCAGTACCTGCATGTAGACCCCGGCACAATGATGTTGGGCGACCTATTGTTTTTTGCCACACCTATCAGTTTCAGGATGTGGGGAAATTTAGAACCTCAAGATTCGAGTCCGACATTCCACAACAGGGATTTAGGACATATTGATCATTGGTGGGATGATGTCTATGCTTTGAACTTTCGAGGGCCTTCTGATCGCAGGTGGAAAAATGACGTCCAGGATTTAACATATGGCCTGGAGAGTGTTTTACATCTAAGACCTGTAAGCTACAAATGGAAACACAAAGAAACGGGAGAACGTCACTGCGGCCTTATTGCCCAGGAAGTCCTTGACATCATCCCTGAAATTGTCTCAAACTCTTCAGGTGAAGATCTAGACAACGACGAAAGTCGTCTCACCCTGGCCTATTTAGAACTCATTCCGGTGCTTATCAAGGCGATCCAAGAACAGAATGCTGAAATTGAAGATTTAAAGAAACGAGTGGCTTCCATGGATGAGGCACTACGACGTGTGCGCCCCCAGAAATAATTCTACGAAATAGCATACATCATCTTAATCAGATCGCTCAGCTATGGCCTGATTTATGCTGTATACAAATCATGGAAAAAGACAAGGCCATTTTGCTGATCGAATGTCCGGATGCCAAAGGCATTATCAGGGCAATCACCGATTTTCTCTTTGAAAACAGCGGGAATATTGTTTATCTCGAAGAACATGTGGACTCCCTTGACCAGCAATTCTTTATGCGCATAGAATGGGAAATAGACCAGTTTCAGATCGAACATGGTAAGATTGGCGAATATTTTGATACGCTTATCGGGCGCAAGTTTGCGATGAACTGGCAGTTGCACTTTTCCAATTATACACCCCGCGCGGCCATTTTCGTAAGCAAGCTATCACATTGTCTATATGACATACTTTACCGTTACCAATCCGGCGAATGGAAGGTCGAGATACCTTTGATCATCGGTAACCACGAAAAGTTGAAATCCATAGCTGACCAGTTTGGCATTCCTTTTCACCACTTCCATATGTCGCGTGAAAATAAAGCGAGCCAGGAAATCCGGCAAGTGCAATTGCTAAAGGAACATCATATCGATCTTGTGGTTCTTGCCAGGTATATGCAGATCGTAACAGGAGACTTCATCAGGCACTTTCCTTATCGGATCATCAACATCCATCATTCTTTTCTACCCGCATTCATCGGTGCCAAACCTTATCATGCCGCTCATGACCGCGGTGTGAAGATCATCGGTGCCACGGCACATTATGTGACGGAGGAACTGGATGCAGGCCC
>JBFKOL010000196.1:0-7757 GCA_041628815.1 Saprospiraceae bacterium
ACCTCCCTATCTACGGGAATTAGATTTTTATCAAACCCCCTTATCCCAACCAGGTGTTTTGTCCTGTACTGGCACTATATAATGGAGTGTCAAGTCCAAATTTCAATATGTCTTTCATTACTGTAACTTTTTGGTCTGTTCGTTATAGGTGCTTTCAAAAATTTTGTCTGCATTAGCAGATTCAAATCCGTCTCGTCTGTGTTTGTCTCCTAAATATTCATCCTTATCAAAACCGGGTAATGGTAGGCGTTCGGCAAACTCTACATAACTGCCAGCTATTTTTGCCTTAGCCGCATCGGCGAAATCGGCCTCTATCATTCTTGCAACGGTACTACTTTGTCTTAATAGACCATCTTTGCTCACCTTGACCTTACCCCCCGAAGTGTTCAAAATGATACCTATCGATTCCAAAAAATTGTTAAATTTCTCAACTGTATTGTAGGATGCTGGAAGTTTATGGACGCTGATCGTATAATGATTTAGATAATACCGATTGTAAATTACCCAGGCGGCATATTCGCTCTCCTCCAATAATTCCTTATAATCTTCCAGGGTGGGCAAGTCCCAAAGAGGGTTATAGAAAAATGCACCTACTGCCTCTGGATTGCCAAGATTCAAACTATCTACCGGATCAGTGGTAATGTGTTTTGTGTACTTTGATATTATTCTCTGTGCGTTATCGGAAAGCTCGACAACCCTTAGTTCGCTAATAAAAATACGTGGATACCTAGGTGCTGGTGGAGCATACCAAAAGGCATCCAGCTTTTTACCTTCAAAATAATAGTAGTCCCTTTTTTCATAGCCGTAGTGCATGAAGATCTTTTCAAAAGATTCGATCCCAAGGTTTGAAACTCCTAAGGTCCTGAATGCGATATGGTCGTTTATGATATCGCTTTGATGCTGTATAACATCATGTTGAATCATGGCTTTTGTTATTATCCCAACATCCGGAACACGTTCCATATATGGTATGAATAAAGCATCTAGAATATTGTCCAGGCCTGTACTATTATTTGTTTCCATGAATTATATTCTTTGTTCATCAAGAAGTAAAATTAATTGTACTTTTAATTAGATACAATTCTTATTAATTATCAAATGATAAGTATATCAAATCAAATTGAACTACGTCAATTGAGATATTTTCTTGTTTTGGCAGAGACATTGCATTATCGAAGAGCAGCGGAAAAGCTTCATCTTTCGCAATCCGCATTAAGCCAACAGATAAAACAATTGGAATCGTTCGTGGGTACTCCATTGTTCGACCGCACCAACCGAAAAGTATCCCTCAACAGAGCGGGTCAACTTTTTTTAAAAGAGGCACTATCGATCACAGGACAATTGAAGAAGTCGTTGGAACGTTGGCAATCGGAATACCACGGTATTCAGGGTGAAATAAAGATTGGTTTTGTAGGCTCGGCCATGCAACAGTATCTTCCGCCTAGCTTAAAACGATTTGGGGTAAATCATCCCAATATAAAACTTCACCTTGAGGAGCTGACCAATGAAGAACAGTTAAGGGCCTTGGAACTTGAGCATATAGATATCGGCTTTATGCGTTCCAATCAAATTACTCAGGATATGAACATCAAATCCGTATTCGAAGAGAATTTTTCACTTGTATTGCCGAAGCAACACCCGATAACTGCATCTAATTTTAATAATATTGGTCAACTGTCCCACGAATCCTTTATTCTTTTCCCTAATGAAAAAAGCCCGATGTACTATCAACAGATTCTAAATATCTGCTCATCATACGGATTCAGCCCGAAGATTTCGCACAGATCCATACATGGCCCGACGATATTCAAGTTGGTGGAAAACGGTATGGGAATTTCAATTGTGCCAAATTCCTTACGTGACGAAAAAAATTATGAAATCCGTTTTATAGAACTGAACAAAATTTCCCAAAAGACCGAGCTATATGCGGTTTGGAAAACGGGTAATGATAATCCGGCCCTGCCCAATTTCCTAGAAATACTATAAGATGGCTTAGAAGGTTAGTCGGTAGGGGATATCAATTTTAGGGTACTGTTGTTCCTCGCGACCAAAATTGCCTTTTGACCTTTTCGATTTCCCAATTGAATGGGGCGCATTTTCTTTACATCACCATCAAGGAATACACCACTTTGCAAATAGCGGATGGTTGTGAATTTGGAATTGTCGTACACTTTTAACAACATACCGATGCTAGCATCGTTTCTAGGGGTTTCAACTTCAGACTGGTAGAGGTTACCAGCGACAAGAATCTCTTTGGCCCCGTCCTCATCAAAATCGTCAATGACAATATCATTTATAGAGGATAACTGAGCTTGATTCGGCAAAATATGAACGACAAATGTTTTTTGACCTAAATTCTCTAAATACACTGAAGAAAATGTATTGGCTTTCAAATGAAGGGCTTCCTCCAATTTTTCACGGCCGTAAACTTGAAGAAGATTAGCTGAGCCAAAACTATCATAACTCGGGAATTTCTTCTTTAAAAATGGCATTTGATTGGAGCTGCATTCCCTGCCACGTAGGGGAAACAAATTGCCTTGGTTGTAATATCCCAAAACAATATCATTGGTGCCATTATTGTCAAAATCAGTAGCATACACCTCAAAAGGCTCCTCCTTAGAAGCCTTATATTTATAGTTAAGCCCCAAATTGCCAACTACATAGTCCATGTCGCCATCCCTATCTAAATCCGCCTCAGCAATACTGTTCCACCAACCATTGGTATCCCGTAAAACAGAATCATCTTTAATTAACCTTCCATTTGAGTTTTTGTAGAATAGGATCGGCGTCCACTCCCCCACCACAATTAGATCTGTTTGACCGTCTGCGTCGAAATCGGTCCAAAGGGCATCAGTTACCATTCCGGCTTCTTGCAGTTCAGGAGCATTTAATTCAGTAATATCCCTGAATTTTCCATTGCTATTTTCCAGTAATCTACTGGGTTGCGAATAAGGATATTTTTGCGGAAATACCCTGCTGCCAACAAAAAGATCAAGATCTCCATCACTATCAAAATCAAACGACTTTACACAGCTCCCACTGGCATGAATATTTGGTAATTTGTTGATGCTCCTCGTAAAACTACCCTCGAAATTTATATAAAGCCTATCCTGGTACATTCTATGATTAGCGGGCCATTCTGTACCTCCGCTTACCACGTAGAGGTCGAGGTCTCCATCATTGTCCGCATCAAAAAATACGCCATCCACATCCTCAAAGCCTTTATCCTTCTCCCAAGTGTTAATGCTTGAAGGTGTAAAGGTGCTGTCTTGATTCTGTAAATAGAGCGCTGCTGGAAAGCCTTTGGCCCCACCAACAAAGAAATCTTCCAAGCCATCGTTGTTGGTATCACCTACAGCCAAGGCAGGGCCCATTTCAGACATCTTATGTGGTAATAAGCTTTCAATTTCAAAGTCATCATGCTCGTTTTCATGATGCATGTGATCGATACCTAAAGACATAGTATGATCTTTAAATATTTTAGTATTCGGCTTGTCATCCATGACCATGGGTGCAACGGCATATTTGTAGTCAACGACTAATCGTTGTCTGGCGGAAATGTTTTCCAGGACCTGCATTTTGCCATCCTGCCAGGTAATTGCAATTTTCTCAATGTCTTCTGAAGCTGATAATCCTGCGTGTAATATAGGCTCCACCGCAGACTGAAAGCCACGTGTGGGATAGTTCTCCAGTGTTTGGATACCATTTTCAGTTGTAAGTTCAACTCGTGAACCCACACCAAAAGGATTACCGGGATTTCCCACAAATGAAAATTGAATATAACTTCCCGAAGTGTTATTTTTCAATACGGATGCTTCTTCATCAACATTATTGACCACCAAATCCAAATCACCATCCAGATCCAAATCCGCATATGCGGCCCCGTTGGAAAATGTCGGATGTTTTATTCCCCAGTCCTCCGAGACCTTTGCGAACGTCAAATCACCATTGTTCTTGTAGAAATAGTTCAGGGTTTTTCGCTGGGGTGTTTTAAGTACAAGTTCCTCAACAACTGTAGACATTTTTTCACCATTTCTTTTGGCCTCTTCCAAACGTTCTAATTTGTACTTTCTAAAATCGTTATTCCTAAAATCGCGTTTTAGGCCATTGGTCACAAACAGGTCCTTCAGGCCATCATTGTCAAAATCTGCGAACAGTGGGCCCCAGCTCCAATCGGTGTTGGAAACCCCTGCTAATTGCGCCACATCACTAAAATGGCTATTGCCGTTGTTCATTTGCAGGGCATTGTACATATATTGATAATGAAAGCCATTTTTTACCGCATGGTTAAACGCCTTGGGGTTCATACCGCTCATACTGGTCTTGATGCCGTAATTGTCTTCGGCAACCATATCCAATGTCATAACGTCCAAGAGGCCATCGTTGTTGAAATCGGCAATATCGGTACCCATTGAAAAATTCGAGGTATGCCCCAGCGAAAATTTCATGCTTTCGGTAAAAGTACCATCGCCATTGTTATAGTATAGATAATCTTGTTCTATATAGTCGTTGGCCACATAAATGTCAGGCCACCCATCTTGGTTAAGATCACCAATGGATACCCCAAGACCAAATCCCAAGGAGTTTCCAATTATTCCGGCTTCATTCGAAACGTCGATGAATTTTCCCCTGTTATTACGGTAAAGTCGGTCGCCCGAAAACTGATTCTTTTCTGTTTTAAATTTTTCGGGATTTTGAGTACTTATCGGCGTTACGTTATGGTTCAAAAGAAACATGTCAAGATCTCCATCCCTATCATAATCAAAGAAAGATGCTTGGGTACTATAGCCTGCGAAATCGAGGCCAAACTCAGCTGCTTTTTCAGAGAATGTGCCATCTTGGTTGTTGATATACAACAGATTTTTACGGTCTTTTTCTTTTCCTTTTCCCGATTTGCATACATAGATATCGAGCCAGCCATCTGCGTTGACATCCGCCATGGTAACCCCTGTTGTCCATCCAAATGTACCTTCGACACTTGCTTTTTTGGTGATGTTCTCAAAATGAAAATCACCCTTGTTCCTATACAATGCATTGGACTCTAGATTGGCGGTAAAATAAATGTCAGGCAGCCCGTCATTATCGATGTCACCTATGGCCACGCCACCACCGTTGTAGAAATATTCATAAACCATGCTGTTCATGACGCTATTCTCTGGAATTACGTTGGAAAAGGTGATGCCTGTTTTTTTTGAGGGAACATATGCAAACAATGCTTCTTCACCAATTGTATCCTTATTGGTTCTTGCATTGGAGCTGTTTTTACATCCTGATATAATAACCGCAGCCAATAGCGCAAAGCATAACTTTTCAAAAGCGTTGTATTTCTTTGTCATGGCGATAAAGAACGAACACCTAAAGATAAATTAAACCTTTAGGTGCTCTAGAATTAAAACTAACTCAAACTAACTTCCATTTATTCGTTGTTGCTACCATCCTGGATTTTGCTGTAATTTGTCGTTCACATTTATTTCTTGTAGAGGTATGGGAAATACTATGTGCTTATCCTGAAAATTTTCTGCAAATGGCTTGTCGTGATTTTCCAAGGTGGTTTTGATTGATTCGGTTGCAGTGCTACCCCTTTGCCATCTATATAGATCAAACCATCGTATGCCCATTTCCATAGCAAGCTCCACTGGGCGTTCATGATGCCTGATCTGTTGTCTTAGTTCATCCTGGGACATGGCTCCCAATAATGTGGCATTTGCCCTTTCGCGAACTCTGTTAACCTGAGCAATTGCCTCGGTGGTTTTTCCATTTTCATTTAGCGCCTCCGCATACATCAAAAGAACATCTGCAAAGCGAATAATCGTAATATTGGTACCATTATAAAAACTCTCATCTACATTGAAGGAATACTTTTTAAAATAGTTTGGGTTGTCTAAACTTCCGGCAACATCGCTGTAAGAGATATTTTCCCCGGTACCAATGCTATACATCTCCGAATTTGGATCATCAAAGAAGATACTCCCATATACCCTTTCGCTAGGATTTCCATTCATGTCTAAATCCGTCTTCATCTGATCGACCAACCACTGGGATGGATAAAAAAGTTCCCAGCCTCCAAAGGCATAAGGAGATACTTCAAAATTGAATACCTGCCGTTCGTCATTACCATTTGAACGGTCTCCGCTAAATTGGATTTCAAAGATGCTCTCACTTCCATTTTCACCGTTGCCATTGAAATTGTCTTCATAGTTATCCAACAAATCGTAATCCATGGCGACAACCTCGGCAAACTTTGCCTCTGCTTGGGGCCATTTTTCCTGAAAAAGATACACTTTGCCCAAAAGTGCCCTAGCCGCGCCTTTAGTTGCCCGGCCTTTCCATTCTGCAGCATGTTCGAGCAACATATCGGCCTCTGCCTCCGTAAGGTCCGTTTCTATTTGCGCCCAGACTTCGGCCTGTGGGGCTTGTTCAGGGAACAATTTTTCAAGATCTACATCAAACTTAGTGACCAAGGGCACGTTTTCAAAACCGGTAACCAACCAGAAATAGTAGAACGCCCTGAGGAATTTGGCCTCGGCAACGATAATGTCTTTCGTTTCCTGTGAAAGGGCATCCATTTGTGGTACCTGCTCGATAATCTGGTTTGCCCGCCCGATACCAGCGTAACTTGCCCTCCATATATTAAAAGGGCCGCTTTCTTCGGTAGTATTGGTAAAGCTTGCGAGTGACCTGCTATAGGTTTCAGCAGTATTGTTTATCATATCATCGGCCCGGTACGCCATTGCAGTATACATTTCTTCAAAGAATGTCCATTTGCTGCCGTCTGCACTGTGCATTGCTGCATAAGTTGCAGTTAGTGCCTGTAGTGCATGATCTTCACTCTGCCAGAAACTGGAATCGGTGAGTACTTCCTTGTTTTCTACATCTATAAAGTCATCACTGCACGAGATTAGCTGGCCCATGGCCATTGCAACAATTATGATATATTTAATTTCTTTCATGATCGAAGTAGTTTTAATGTTCAACTTTCTCTTTTATAGCGCCAGGTTTACTCCAAGAATAAATGATCTTGACAGTGGGTAGAAACCTCTGTCGACCCCACGTGTAAATGTTCCTCCATTCCCCAGACCGGGATCAAAACCGGAATAGTCTGTAATGGTGAACACATTGTTGGCCGTTACATACAATCTCACTCTAGAAACTGGCCATTTTTCTACGACCGCTTCAGGAAAAGTGTATCCCAGCTGTATGTTCTTCAGTCTGAAATAGGAGCCGTCTTCCAAAAAGTAGCTTGATGGTCTAATGTTATTGTTGGGATCACCGAAAACATTTCGTGGAATGTTGGTTCCGGTGTTCTGAGGAGTCCAAGCGTTGATTAAATCCGGGGACATATTTTGCCTATCGGTTCTGTATAACCACATTTTTACCCCGTTGTAGATTTCATTACCTTGAGTGCCCTGAAAAAACACGCTGAAATCAAAGTTCTTGTACGCTCCGTTCAGGGTAAGGCCGTAC
This sequence comes from Saprospiraceae bacterium, assembly GCA_041628815.1. GTDB lineage: Bacteria > Bacteroidota > Bacteroidia > Chitinophagales > Saprospiraceae > JBFKOL01. Next base: position 7,465 of record JBFKOL010000196.1, read on the forward strand.
TCAAAGTCAGGAAGGCCACTGCCCATAAATTGTTTGTCGTCATCATCTAGAGTGCCATCTCCGTTGGTGTCAACAAAACGTAGGTCGCCAGGTGCGGCGTTTGGCTGAACGCCGTGGGCATCAATCTCAGCTTGGCTCTGGAAAATGCCATCGGCCCTGAACAGGTAAAATCTTCCTATTTCTCCTCCTACTTCGGTCCTGGTAGTAGGAAAATTGTTAAACTCTATAAAACCATCGGTAAAAGACTCATTGGCAACTCCCAGTTTTGTTACCTCATTGCTAGACCCGCTGAT
>JBFKOL010000197.1:0-7757 GCA_041628815.1 Saprospiraceae bacterium
AACTTCACAACTTCACAACTTCACAACTTCACAACTTCACAACTTCACAACTTCACAACTTCACAACTTCACAACTTCACAACTTCACAACTTCACAACTTCACAACTTCACAACTTCATTCATAATTCAAACAGTACAGAGATATTGCATGCCTCGATTCAAAGACTCTGAGGGGTCTTCCCTTCTCGGTTTCCTCCGGCGCGCTCCTGTAACCTGAAACCAAGTACCTGTATCCAGAAACAAGCACCCAGTATCCCTATCTTTGTCCCATGAAATTCAGCCTTGAAGAGACCATCGCAGCCCTCGCTACCCCGCCTGGACAGGGAGCAATTGGGGTTATACGCATCAGTGGACCAAGGGCCATTGAAATCGCGGATGGCGTTTTTTTCGGAAAAAACCTGACTAAAGTTGGTGGTCACACAGTTCAATATGGAAAGATTCGGACGGAAGACGGCCATATTCTCGATGAATGCATGGCCACGGTATTTAGGGCTCCTCGCTCGTATACAAAAGAAGATAGTGTCGAATTTTCCTGCCATGGCTCGCCATATATACTCCAGGAAATCCTCCGTCTTTTGGTCAGGAAGGGAGCAAGGCCAGCAAAGGCCGGGGAATTCACGATGAGGGCCTTTCTGAATGGGCAGATGGACCTCACCCAGGCTGAAGCGGTCGCCGACCTGATCGCTTCAGATTCGAAAGTCAGCCATGAACTCGCAATGAACCAAATGAGGGGAGGCATCACCCATGAAATCAAAGGTCTACGGGATAAACTCATCGAATTTGCCTCGCTGATTGAGCTCGAACTAGATTTTGGCGAGGAAGATGTAGAATTTGCCGATCGCAGCCAGCTCAAGAATCTTGTTGCGGAGATTGGACGAGTCGTAAGCGGCCTGATCGAGTCCTTCCGGTTGGGTAACGCGGTGAAAGAAGGAGTAGCGACAGTTATCGCCGGTCGTCCCAATGCAGGCAAGTCGACCCTATTGAATGCCTTGCTCAAGGAAGACCGGGCAATCGTCTCAGAAATACCAGGGACGACCAGGGACACCATCGAAGAAAGCCTTACCATTGATGGAATCACGTTCCGCCTGATCGATACGGCGGGTATCCGCAACACCAAGGACCTCGTCGAAAAAAAAGGTGTCGAAAGAACGATGGATCAAATCACCCGTTCCTCTATCGTGCTTTATCTTTTTGACGTCACCTCGTGCACACCTGAACAACTATGGTCCGACCTGAAGTTGTTCAGGGAAGGAAGTAAATCCCTCACGGGCGACAGCAGGTTTCTGTTTATAGCTAACAAGATGGATCTCTACCCCACCTTCCAGCCAGCCTTTTATTACAAGGAAGGGGTCATCACTTCGCAAAACCTGATCACCGTCTCCGCAAAGAATGTAATGAATATGGAGCTGTTAAAAGAAAGAATAGTCGATCTCATCCTGTCCCATGGACAAGGCCTCGAACGCACAGTTGTAACCAATATCCGGCATTATGATGCCCTTGTCCGCGCTAATAACCCACTGGAGCGCATTATGGACGGCCTCGAGTCGGGCTTGTCTGGTGACCTCATCGCCATTGACATCCGCCAGGCACTGTATCAACTAGGAACCATTACAGGTGAGGTGAGTACGGATGATTTACTGGACTCGATATTCCTGAATTTCTGTATCGGGAAGTGATTAATAAATAGATTTAATAAGTCAGCTTTATCTTGTCCGAAATATTTTCTGAGTAAACCGCTATTCTATAAATAGTCAATCATTAACCAATATGAAAAACTCAATTATCTACACCGCTTTTTTCATTTCGGGATTCTTATTTGCAATACCACACCTTCAGGTAGATGGTTTCACGAGGCTGGGCAGTGATGCCCCGGCGATCAAGATGAAAAAATTCACAGGAGTTACCAGTGACTCCGAAAATGATTTTGTAAGCATATTGCATGGCCTCGATGCATCTAAAATTCTTGGAATACTAGTCAATGTTAATCACGTCGCATCCTTCAGAGTTCAGGATCAATATGACAATGCATTTAATCTTGGCTTAGAGTTTAGTGTTGGTTGGAATTCCTCAAATATTTTTATTGAAAATCACGCCACCAACAGCGAAAATATTCTTTCCAAACCCTTTTCTGCTCTGGTTATTTATGAAGAGTAAGTGATAATTTATATCAGTTTATCTCTGTGAATTCGCTTTCCTTTTTTCTATCCTACATGAGCGGCAGGAAATGGACCACTGGTCAAAGCTTCAGATGAGTTCTATCAACAATCACTTTGTAATTTTTGTCCTTCACAGGACTAAGCAATAATTGCAACAAATAAGATCTGATAATTGATATTTGTTTTGTTGTTATTTCCTGAAGCCTACATTACCGTCCTTGCCATTTCGTTCGCCTTCTCTTACGCCAAGGTCGTAAAGCTATAAGAGTGTCACGACCGGTAAAGAAATCTGTCAACAGCACCCAGCACCCAAGACAATTTCAAGATGAGCCACCCGAAGACTGACTACCGAAAGCTGACAACTGACAACCCGAATTCCCCTATATTCGCACCGAAGAAAATGACCATGCGTACAGTAATCTATTTCTTGCTGATGGCACTCATAGCAGCTTGTGTGCCCCCCGATCACACCAGGAACCTGGAAATAAGGATCGATTATCAGGAAGAAGACCAACGTCTGATCAGGGATCATGAAAATCGGCGAGAGACCGCTATGGTCGTGCCGTTCCTGGAAAGCAGTGACGTATCCCTGAGGCTACTGGCGGCCCAGGCGCTGGCTTCGATACAGGACAGTTCCTCCATAACGGCGCTCGGCAATACGCTAAAAAACGATTTCTCTCAAGATGTGCGTCGATATGCGGCCTACGCGTTGGGCCAGACGGGACATCCTGATGCGGCCGTTGCGCTTATCGATGCCTTCACCTACCAGGATACTTCGCAATTGAACAACCCAGTCCGACAAGCCATCCTAGAAGGTGTCGGAAAAACAGGAACACCAACCCATCTCAACCAGATAGCCACTGTGACAAGTTATGGGCCAGATGACCATTTCCTTATTCGTGGCCAGGCCCTGGCGATATACAGGTTTAGCCTACGGCAGATTGTCAGTCAGTCGGGCACTGACAAGATGATCCAGTTTGCAGCAGATCCTTCGATGGATCGTGAAGCCAGGCTGATTGCAGCCAATTACCTGAGACGCACAAGGGATATCCAGCTAGATACGATGCCGGGCGAGCTGGTCAATGCCCTTCTCCTCGAAGGGGATCCCGATATAAGGATGGCACTTGTCACCGCGGTGACCAGGTATGGGGGCGCAGATGTCCAGGCAATGCTGGCAGAAAGAATGGCAGAAGAACCAGACAACCGCGTTAAGGTCAATTGGCTTAGAGCCCTCGATGAAACTCATTACGATATATGGCAAAATACCGTCGACACACTGGTTTTTTCAGATCAATACCCCATTGCAGTACAAAGCTCCCAGGCATTGATCGACCGCGCCCCACCCAATGAGCGGGCAGGACTCCTCGATTTTGCAAGGTCGGCACAGAACCATACTGTCAAGGCATTGCTCTATGCAGGATCATTACGAAGGACACCTCCGTACTTTGTAAACAGCAGGGCCATCATCAACAACGAGATACAAGTTCTGCTACGGGAAGAACAAAACCCTTATGTACAGCAGCAGCTACTTATGGCCCTGGCTGAAGATCCTGGTAACATGGCGACACTGAAGGATCTATTCGACAATGACTCGACCTCGGTATTCCGGACGTTTTGTGTCAATGCGATGCATGCCATGGCTACCTCGCCCAGGTTTGAGATTTTTTATCCAACCATAGCAGCGCGCAACCAAGCCCTCCAGGTGGTATATGAGTTCGTAGCAAATGTACTCAGCAGCGGCAACGCAGGAGCCCTGGCTGCTGCAGGACCGATCATTACCCACGAAGCCAACAACTTTAAAGATCGCATCGAGATACGCCCAATGTTGAGAAATGCCATCCGCAACTTGGACCTGCCGGCAGAGCTGGAAACGAAACAGGTACTCGATAATGCCCTCGCCTTCCTGGAAGGGAAGGAACCAGAAACCGCATTGTCGGTTAACAAGAATATAGACTGGTCCGTTGTTGGGCGATGTACGGATTCTACATTTGCAGTAATCCGCACGACGCAAGGAAGAATTGAAGTGTCGCTTGACCATAAGACCGCTCCATCGTCAGTCGCCAATTTTATTTCGCTTTCACTCAATGGGTATTACAACGGTAAAACGTTTCACAGGGTGGTGCCCAACTTTGTCATCCAGGGCGGTTGCCCGCGGGGTGACGGATTTGGCAGCCTGGACTATACGATAGCTTCCGAATTAGGACCCAACTACTACAACGCCGCCGGAAAATTAGGAATGGCATCGGCGGGTAAGGATACCGAAGGTGTCCAATGGTTCATCACCCATTCACCTACTCCTCATCTCGACGGGAGGTACACCCTGTTTGGGGAAGTTACCAGCGGGATGGACATCGTACACGCCATAACACCTGGCGATGTTATCCAGGATATTACCATTCTGAACATGCGATTTCAATAATATTTTTGTCCGCCGTGTGAACAATTCGAAATCGATTCACATTTCATATGTGTAATGAGACTAACACGGTGACAAAATGGATTTAATCCAGGCGCGGCAGCGGTTTATTTGTGAGTGGGGTACTCTCTGTACCAATTGGGGTGTCAACAAGACGATGGGGCATATTCACGCACTCTTACTCGTCACAAAGGGTCATCTCTGTGCAGATGAGGTCATGGAAAAACTGAAGATCTCGAGGGGTAATGTCAATATGAACCTTCACGCATTGATGGACTGGGGCCTGGTGCACAAGGTTAATATTACAGGAGATCGAAAAGATTACTACAGGGCAGAAAAAGATCTGAACAAGGTATTCAAATCCATCGTAGACCGGAGGAAAAAGAAAGAACTTGACCCACTCATGGATCTGCTGGGAGAAGTGGGATCGATCCAGCCTCGGTGTCCGAGTTCAAGTGAATTCTGTAATGTGGTTCGCGACCTGCGGAAATTTACCAATAAAGTTGACCACGCACTCGCCGCAATAACATCTTCGAAAAGCGATTGGATTGCTAAATTCCTGGTGCGCTAATAATTTTTATAGCTTCGTTTCGTGAAAAAATTCAGTGCAGATCTCGTCATCACAGGGTCGGGAAAGGCGATTCGCAACGGCGTCGTAGTATGCAACGATGAGGGCATGATCATGGCCGTTACCGGTGATTCCTCAATGATGGAGGGGGCCGAAAAGTTACATGGAGTTCTTTGTCCAGGTTTTGTCAATGCGCACTGTCACCTCGAATTGTCACATCTCAGAGGAGTGATACCCACCGGTACAGGTTTGATTCCCTTTATCAAAGGGGTATTGTCCCTTAGGGAGTACCCGGAAGAAGTAATCGTGGAAGCCATTCTTCAAGCCGATCGCGAGATGACCGAAAACGGCATCGTAGCGGTGGGAGACATTTCCAACAAGGCCGATACGGCGGCCATAAAAACTCAATCATCCATCAAATACCACACGTTTGTCGAAGTTTTCGATTTTCTGGATGACGAAGCAGCCCTGGCCACTCTCGAAAACGCGAAGGGGGTCTGTGCGGCTTTCTCGAGACAAAAAGGTGACAAGGTATCTTTAGTTCCGCACAGTCCGTATTCCGTGTCTCCCAGACTCTTCAGGTTGATCGGTGAAGCCATTACATCGAATGACAGCATCAGTATGCACAACCAGGAAACACCCTGGGAAAATGAATTTTTTATAAGCGGCAATGGTCAATTAACCGATTTTTATCGCGATTTGGGTATAGACCTTCCTGATTTTATACCCACCGGCAGGACGAGCTTGAAATACGCCATGCAGCACCTGTCTGCAGAAGGAAGGATCCTCCTGGTTCACAACACCTGCGCGCCACCCGAAGACATCGAGCTTTTGTTGGATTGGCACCCAGCACCTTTTTGGGTGACTTGTCCCAATGCCAACCTCTACATTGAAAACCGCCTGCCGCGCTACAGCGATTTTATGGAGAGGGGTGCCACCTTATGCGTTGGCACCGATTCACTGTCCTCCAACTGGCAATTGTCCATTCTCGAAGAAATCAAGACCATCCAGCGCTACCAGTCCGAAATCGCTTCCGAAGAGTTGCTCCGATGGGCTACCTATAATGGAGCGAAAGCATTGGGCTATGAAGACCAGATCGGAAGCCTCGAAGAGGGAAAATCACCCGGCGTATTGTGGATCGAATGTGAAGTAGTGAAAGAAACATTTGACTTGAACTCCGTCACGGCACTCAAGCGTCTCATTTAGATCTTTTTTCTGCGATGACTTGCCGGGCATGGGACAGGTCAAGACCAGCAATTTTCCCTTCGAGTTCTCCCATCTTCTGATCCAGTTTTGTCAACAATGCTTTGTACTCCCCGGTTTCCTGGTGAAACGGTCTGTGTTCCAATGTTTTCAATACCTTATCCACAGACGCAATTTGGTCGCGCACCTTTTCGCCAGCATGGCACTCGAGGAATCGTTCCCAGATATAATCTACGGCCATGGAGTTGGGGTGGACGAGGTCGGAGTCGAAAAAACGGTAATCCCTAAGGTCGTCCATCACGATTTCATAAGCAGGGAAATAATCACAACGGTCGTAATGTTTGCAAATCTCATGGATGGCCAGCAACAAAGTCGCTTTGCTGCGTTGGTTGGCAATATGGCCATCCTTTAGATGTCTCACAGGGCTCACCGTAAGTATGAATTTCACTTTGTGGTTCAACGCCCGCATCATATCGATAAGGAGGCGAAGTGACTCTACGGTCTCGTCAACGCTCAACAATTTTCTATCAAAATGACTGGCAGGCATTTTGTGACAATTGGCCACGATATGGCCACTCGACTTCAGACAGTGGACCCATGCGGTGCCTAGCGTTACAATCATCAATGAAGCGTAAGACAGGGTAGAGCGTGTTTGTGTCATGGCTTCATTGATACGGTAAGCCGTCCTATGGCAGTCCGGAAAAGCCAGGGATGAGTGCACGTCGTAGTGCCGGTAAAGAGACTGGTTTTTAAACAATTCTTCCTTTGATATTTCATCGTTGTGGACGGACCTTTTCAGGATCTCAAAGATGGAAACGGGATTATAAATCGTGCCAAATGGATTGACTTGCGTTTTGAATCCAAGTCTTTGAAAACGTGTACCAATGTTCTGAGAAAAACACGATCCAATAAGAAACGAGGAATCATTGTAGGAAAAAAAGAAAGAACCTGGTCGAATTGTTATAGGTGTACGCCACTTCATCGTTGTCCTTTATATGGATGGCACCGATTTCACAATAATAATGAATTTGCTGACCCGTTAATTTAATGCCGCGCAACATTTACTTTCGGCAAAGGATGTATTTTGTGTGTATACCAATGATTTAGTTAACAAATGATACATTTAACTAATAAATTGGCATGATAATGGATTGATATTAATAAATGACAATTGATACGGGAGTGATTTTCCGTTTCAACGAACCCTCAACAGAAAACTGATTGTCATGAAAAAAAGATGGCTTCCCCTCCTCGCACTTGTTGTGATGGCCTGCTTCCAAGGATGGTCTCAAGACATCCATTTTTCCCAGTTTTATATGTCCCCCCTGAATTTGAACCCTGCCATGACGGGAGTGATGAATTGCACACAGCGTGCAGTAGTCAACTACCGTAACCAGTGGGCCGGTGTGCTGG
>JBFKOL010000198.1:0-7729 GCA_041628815.1 Saprospiraceae bacterium
GCCTTGATATGATTGCAAGGGTGAAGAGGATGGCTGCAGACCATCACCAGCATACGGCCCATCTGAGCATCCTTGAACTCGAAAAACGTATCGAAGCCACTTACATCACCGGGTCGATGTATCCCAAAGCCAAAGAACTGAGAGATGAAGCTCATCAGCTTATCCAGACGCTTACGATCAACCACCAATTATCGAATCTCTCCCTTAGCCTTTATGGGCTCTACCTTCAATACGGTTATGTTAAAGACGACCGGGACTTTAATTTTGTAACCGACTACTTCAAAGACAGGTTGCCATCCGCCAGGATTGAAGAACTGGACTTTTACGGTAAGTTGTACTACCACCAGTCCCACGTGTGGTACTACAATATGGCACAGGACTTCGCCAACAATTACAAGCATGCCCAGCGTTGGGTAGACCTCTATCTGGACGAACCGAAATGGCAAGACCTGGAATTGACCCAGTACATCAAGGGCTTACACAATGTACTCAACGCGTTGTTTATGGCCCAGAGGTACGACAAATTCGAGCCAGCATACGAAAAACTGCTGCTGCTGGGAAAGTCCAAGCTGCAAGCGATGAATGAAGATGAACTATCGGTGTTCAGGCTGATTGAATACACCCATGGCATCAACCGGTACTTTTTGACCGGAGATTTTGACGAAGGGGTCCGGTATGTCAAAAAGATTGAGTCCTTCCTGGAAGAAAACACATTCAACTGGGATTTAAACCGCATGTTGCTGTTCAATTACAAGATCGCCAGCGTGTATTTCTGCCATGGAGACCTGGGAAGTACCATATCCCTTTTGAACAACATAACCAACCAGGTATACCCTTCCTTCCGCGAAGACATCCAGTGTTTTGCCCGTATCCTCAATCTTATTGCTCATTTCGATCTGGGTAATGAGGCCCTTGTCAACCATCAGATTAAATCTACCTACCGCTTTTTGTCACGAATGAAGCATATGCAAAAGGCCTTACGGGAAATCCTGGCCTTCTTACGCAGGATCCCTTCCATAGCGGAGAAAGATCTGAAAAGTGAGTTTATCAAATTGAAAAATCGCCTTATTAAGATCCGCGAGGAGAGATTTGAAAGGCGACCGTTTCTCTACCTCGACATCATCTCCTGGCTTGAAGGCAAAATAGAAGGGGTGCCTGTCAAACTGATCATACAGAGAAATATTGCTTCAAAAAGGGCATAGGTTTTGATTTGTAATAAATAGAACATAGATTTGTCTGCAATGAATATTGCTAAGACATATCGTGGTTCTTTTTATTTCTACTTTTTTTATCCCAAAGAGGAGTAGGACTTTTTTGAGCTGTCGATGACAATATATAAGGAGTCCTACCGGTAGGGCTCCTTTTTTTATTAGAACCTATGAGGAGAAAAACAAAACTGGTGATCCAGGGAATAGAAGGAAGCTTTCATGACGAAGCTTCTCGCAAATTCTTTGGTGGCAATCGCATAGAGATCATTCCGGCTCGCAGCTTCAATGACTTGGCCAAGGCATTAAACTCAGATCACTCCATCAACTACGGGGTGATGGCCATAGAAAACTCTATAGCCGGAAGCATTCTCCAGAACTATAAGCTGCTCAGAGAAAATTCCTTTTGGATATCGGGAGAAGTTTATCTCCGCATCAATCATCACCTCATGGCCCTGCCTGGTCAAAGTCTTGAGGATATTACCGAAGTGCGCTCACATCCTATGGCCATCTATCAATGCCTTGATTTTTTGGATGCGCACGAGCATATCAAAATTATCGAGTCCGAGGATACGGCACATTCTGCCAAGGAAATAGCTCAAAAGAACCTGCAAGGAATAGCTGCCATCGGCAGCAGGCTTGCCGCAGAAATCTATGGTCTTCATGTGATCCGAGAAGACATAGAGACTTCCAAGGTCAACTATACCAGATTTGCAGTGGTTTCTCGCGAAGACCAATATAGCTCCTTGGGAAATTCGGACAAGGCCTCCATTTATCTGCGGGTGTCACATCGTTATGGGAGCCTGCTGAAGGTACTTGAAAAGATTGCCGAACATGCCATCAACATCAGTAAACTTCAGTCGTTTCCAGTCCTGGGTGAGTTCAACACCTACTATTTTCACCTGGATCTAGAGTTTGATCACATTTCACAATACGAAAACTGTATGGACGATGTAAGAAAGGTGTCCACGCATCTCGACGAACTGGGTGTTTACAAAAAAGCCACCATTTATGATCATCAATCCATCGAATAGAATAGAAGACATCAAGACTTATTATTTCGCGATCAAGCTTGCCGAGATCACCGAAATGAACAAGAATGGCCAGGAAGTCATCAACCTGGGTATTGGCAGCCCTGACTTATCCCCTCCGGATGGCGTGATCGACGCATTGGTGGAAAGTGCTCGTAATCCCGGAGCCAACAAATACCAGTCCTATCGCGGCCTCCCCGAGCTGCGGGCCGCATTTTCGCACCACTACGAAAAAGAATTGGGTGTGAAGATAGATGCGCAAGGTGAGGTTTTACCGCTCATAGGCTCTAAGGAAGGAATCATGCACATTGCCATGTCTTTTCTCAACCCCGGCGATGAAGTCCTTGTACCCGATCCGGGTTACCCTGCTTATGCAGCCACTGCCAGGATTGCCGGCGCAATGGTCAGAAACTATCAATGCACCGAATCCACGGACTGGCTGCCTGATCTTCAATCACTTGAAACGGAGGATTTAACAAAAGTGAAGATCATGTGGATCAATTATCCCATGATGCCAACAGGAGCCAGGTGCAGCCTTCACGGATTTGAGCAGATGGTGGCCTTTGCAAGAAAGTATGGCATATTGCTATGCCATGACAATCCGTACAATCTCATCCTGAATCCTGAACCCATGTCTGTTTTCAACGTGGACGGGGCTCTGGATTGCTGTCTTGAATTATGCAGTCTCAGTAAGTGCTACAATATGGCGGGATGGCGCGTTGGAGCAGTCTTGGGCCGAAAGGATTACCTGGACGCAATATTGAAGTTTAAGAGCAACATGGACTCCGGCATGTATCGCCCGATCCAGGAAGCAGCCGTTCAGGCTTTGTCTTATGGAAGTGAATGGTACACCGAGCTGAATCGAATATACGGAAGACGTCGTGAAATGGTCTGGCAGCTGTTCGATATGTTGAATTGCACCTACGATCGCGATACAGCCGGTCTTTTTGTTTGGGCTAAGGTGCCTGATTACATAGCAGATGTAAGAGCATTTGCTGACGAAATACTTTATGAAGCAAGGGTCTTTATTACCCCGGGTTTCATTTTTGGCAGTAATGGAGAAAGGTACCTGAGGGCTTCATTGTGCAATACAGAAAAAGTACTTGACGAAGCCATAAGAAAAATTGACCAATTCATATTAAAACCCATCGCAAAATGATGAAAGCAGGAGTCATAGGCATCGGTCTGATTGGAGGCTCTATTGCCAGGGACCTCAGAGCCCTTGGAAACAAAGTATCCGGATACGACATTAATACAATGCATTGCGAGCAGGCATTGGATCTTAACGTGGTTGATGTCATCGAAACGCCAGATGAAATGGCCAGGAATTGTCAGGTGATCATCGTGGCTGTTCCCGTTAAGGCTACGGTGGCGGTTGTAATCGAACTGCTCGATAAAATTTCCTGGAAAACGACAATCCTTGATACTTGTTCTACCAAACAAACCATTTGTGATTCTTTGCGGCACCATCCCAAAAGAGGCAGATTTGTAGCCAGTCATCCTTTGGCAGGAACCGAATTTTCGGGCCCCAAGGCAGCCATTACTGGACTTTTTGCCGGCAAGAAAAACATCATATGCGAAGAGCACCTGTCGGACGAGGATGCGCTCGATGCGGCTTTTGAAGTGCTGGAAGCTGTAAAACTTCAGAATCTTTTCATGGACCCTGAAGCGCATGACCGTCACATGGCGTATGTGTCACACATTTCCCATGTGAGCTCATTCATGTTGGGTACCACAGTCCTCGACATCGAAGAGGACGAAAAACAGATCCACAACCTGGCAAGCACCGGATTTGCGTCTACCGTTCGCCTGGCAAAGAGTTCGCCCGAGACATGGTCCAACATTTTCTTCGACAATGCGGAAAATATTGTCACCGCCCTGGATTCCTATATCGAGCACCTACAAAAATTCAGAGATGCCATAGACAGAAAGGACGAAGGAGAAATGAAAAAAATGATGGTGCGAGCCAACGAGATCCGGCGCGTATTGAACGGAATGAAATACAACGCGATTAAATTGAGTTAGACCTCACCAATAGAATAAACAGATATGACAACCGAAGTACTAAAACGAAAAAACCAGAAAAACTGGCTTACAAAAGAAAAAAGGCCTATTGTAATTGCCGGGCCTTGTAGTGCCGAAACGGAAGAGCAAGTCTATGAGACCTGTCTAGGAATTGCCAAAACGGGGAAAGCAGATATCCTCAGAGCAGGAATCTGGAAACCCAGAACTCGGCCTGGCACCTTTGAAGGTATAGGCATTAAAGGACTGCCCTGGATGAGGCGGATGCAGGATGAAACGGGTATGCCGGTAACTGTTGAAGTAGCCAAGGCAGGTCATGTGGAAGCATGTCTGGAATTTGAAATTGACATTCTATGGGTGGGTGCACGTACTTCAGTCAATCCCTTTGCCGTTCAGGAGATTGCAGAAGCAGTTAGAGGCGTTGACATTCCCATCCTCGTGAAAAACCCGATCAACCCGGACCTCGCCCTGTGGCTCGGTGCAGTAGAACGATTTGAAAGGGTCGGTATCAAGGAGGTCGGTGTTATTCACCGAGGTTTTTCCAATACAACCGAAAAGGTTTATCGCAACAGGCCTCAGTGGCAAATGGCCATAGATTTCATGACGCACCGGCCTGAAATTCCGATCATCTGTGATCCCAGCCATATCTGCGGTAACAGGCACATGCTTAAAGCCGTTTCACAAAAGGCTATGGACCTGAATTACGACGGCCTAATGATAGAGACACATCGCGATCCCGACAACGCATGGAGTGACGCCAAACAGCAAATTACACCCGAAGTTTTTGGCGCAATGATCACCGAACTGGTTTTAAGGCACAACCGTGAAGACGACGAACTCAGCCAGAAGAGTCTTGAGTTTTTGCGACACGAGATCAGCGAAATCGATGAGGACCTAATGAATCTGCTGGGCCAACGCATGAAGGTGGCACGTCAGATCGGTGAGTACAAAAAGAAAAATGACATGACCATTCTGCAACCAAAGCGCTGGAATGAAATCTTGGACTATGCCCATGCCAAGGGTAACGAAAACCAGCTGAGCAAAGAGTTTGTCACACGGTTTCTCAGGGCCATCCATGACGAAAGCATAGATCAGCAGGAGAAAATCATGTTTGAATAGTTACAGGTGTGATTTGCAAACCTGTTTTAAACATGGGGACGCAATCTATGAGCAAAAATCCGTTCTCGATCGGGAATTTAACAGCAGTGAAGATTGGATTTTTTGGTCACTTTCGACCAATACCTGACATGACTCAATCTTTGTCACCACCAAACAATATTTGGGAAGAATGGTGAGCGGGAGGACAAACCGGTGAGTTTCTAACCGTGGTACGCGTTTGGCCTAGTTCACCCAGGCTTTTTTTCCTTACCCCTGAAGGGTAAAGGTTCACAATATATTCCCCATACTCACACGGTCCCCGATGATTCTCGACAATTCATCTATGGGAAATCGCTCCTGGTTCAATGAATCACGCTCTCTCAGGGTCACCGTATTGTCCTCCAATGTCTGAAAGTCGACGGTAACACAATAAGGTGTTCCTATGGCGTCCTGTCTACGGTATCTTCTTCCTATGGCATCTTTTTCGTCATACTGAACCTGAAGAGTCTTTCTCAAGTCATCATTGATAGCTGTAGCTGCGTTCACCAGCTCTTCCTTATTTCTTAGAAGCGGTAATACGGCGCATTGGATGGGTGCGATGGAAGGATGCAACTTCATAACCACCCGCGTCGACTCGTTGCCGTCAGCGTCGGGGACGGTCTCTTCCCGCAGGGCCAGACTGATCATTGCGAGAAACATACGATCGCATCCTATTGATGTCTCTACCACGTAAGGAACATAGCTATCGTTGATCTCTGGATCGAAATATTGCAATTTTTTACTGCTGAGCACCTGGTGGCTGCCGAGGTCAAAATCCGTACGCGAATGTATTCCTTCCAATTCGCGGAAGCCGAAAGGAAATTCAAACTCGATATCCAGAGCTGCATTGGCATAGTGTGCAAGGTTATCATGGTCATGGAATCGAAGTTTCTCCGACGGCACATCCAGGTTTCGGTGCCATTCCATTCTCTTCTCCTTCCAGAATTCATACCACTCCATTTCAGTGCCCGGTTTGATAAAGAACTGCATCTCCATTTGTTCAAACTCACGCATGCGAAAAATAAACTGGCGCGCTACAATCTCATTCCTGAATGCCTTTCCAATCTGTGCAATACCGAAGGGTATCTTTTGCCTGGTAGTCTTCTGCACATTGAGAAAATTGACAAATATACCCTGTGCCGTCTCGGGGCGGAGATACAATTTACCTTCCTCTCCAGCGATGTTGCCCAATTGTGTAGAAAACATGAGGTTGAACTGGCGGACTTCTGTCCAATTCCTGCTGCCACTTTCCGGGTCTGCGATCTCCAGTTCTTCAATCATTGTTTTTAACCCTTCCATATTACCGTCTTTCAGATGCAGCCCCAACTGTTTCATGACCTCGTTGATCCTCTTCTGACGATCCAATACCCGGTCATTAGTCGTCCTGAACTGTTCTTCATCGAAAGAATCCCCAAAACGCTTTCGCGCTTTTTCAACGTCTTTGTCAATTTTCGCAGCTATTTTCTCGCAATAGCCTTCAATCAGTTGGTCGGCCCGGTAGCGTTTTTTTGAATCCTTATTGTCTATCAAAGGATCATTGAAAGCATCGACATGACCCGACGCTTTCCATGTCTTGGGATGCATAAAAATTGCAGCGTCTATTCCGACAATGTTTTCATGCATCTGGACCATGGACTTCCACCAGTAGTCCTTGATATTGTTCTTTAGCAAAACGCCATATGGTCCATAATCATAAACCGCTGCCAGACCGTCGTAGATCTCGCTTGACTGGTAAATGAACCCATATTCTTTGCAGTGTGAAGTGATGTTTTTTAAATCCAACGACTCTGTTTTATTAGTTTAATAAGTTTAATGGGTTTCATATGTTGAATCTTATTCTAACAAACCTATAAGCTCATAAAGGTCGCCCTATAATTGAGCATTCAAATAACGAATTAAACCCTTGATTAACTTTTGACAATCCGTGCATTCCTCGACGGTAAGATTGAAATCTTCGTGAGAGGTTAACCCCAAAGCCTGTCTTACATACAACATAGTCTTTACCTCGGCGACAGAACCGTTGGCTTGATTGAAAAAGTGTAGTCTTTCTCTAACCGTATTTCCTTCAAATCCTCCGGCAATGTTATTCGAAATACTCAATGATGCTCGTTTTGTCTGGTCTTGAAACGAAAATTCAGTTTTAAAATCTTCTTTGTTCAAAATAGAATAGATTCGGATTGTTAACTCTACAGATACTTTCCAACACTTTAGATCCTCGAATTGGTTAATGGTTGCCATAGAAAAAGTAAAGTGCAACTCGGGGCTGCAAAACTAATGACAATAAGTCAAATTTTAGCTTCAAGAGAATAACACTGTGTTGATCAAATAATTTAA
>JBFKOL010000199.1:0-7698 GCA_041628815.1 Saprospiraceae bacterium
CATTGCCAAGGCTAAATAAGAACAACAGAAGCGCCCCATCACTCCATTGCCCAAGAATGGCCGCACCGAGAGCGGCTACAATCATGAGAAAGTCTATTTCAAACTTTCCTCGCGACAGTGCCCTTGATGCTTCAAGTAATGTAAAATACCCTCCTGTCAGAATCCCTGCGATGTATAACGACATAGGAACCAGTGTTGCTCCCCATTGGAAAAAAGAGAACAAAACACCGGCCAACCAGCAGACCCCGCTGACAGCAGCGAGTAATAACTCGACCTGATTGACGTGCATAGATTTGATACGCCTGATCAGCGAGCGCGTTTGTACGATCAAAGGATAAGACGGTACTGGTGGTTTAAGGCGTACCCCCAATTTATCGATTTGAGCCTTAATTTCATGTAGGGCAACTATGTCCTTGTCCCACTCCATCTTGATGGATCCAAATCCAACCGATACAGAAACTATACCGGGGATCTTTTGCAAAAGCTGACCTATTCGGCGCGCATGACGCGTATTACGGATTCCTTCTAGCTCTCCAAAAAAATGACCGTATTTATTCAACAGACGATGACTTTGAATAGATGCCGCCTGCTGAATCGCTGTCGAAGTGTTCTGGCTACCATCGAAAGCGATGACCAATTTGGCTTTATGTCTTTCATCCAGGACAACTGAAATTACCCCGCGTTCTCTTTTTATGGCAGCGATAAGCCTTTCGACACATTCGTCTTCCAGGCCATTGATTTCGGGCAACAGGTCTTCCAGCTCAAGGTCTATAGACCTCATTTCAGCAATCGTTTGGTTTCTCAATGACCCAATTTATCGTGGATGAGAAAATCGTAGGCAAGCTGGTGAATCCGAGGCCTTATGTTCATATCATAGAGTTTCTGATGAGAACGGAAGGGATATACACGATTGCTCAGAAAAATAAAAATCATATCATGGACGGGGTCAGCCCAGACAAAAGTACCTGTAAAGCCCGAATGCCCAAAACTGGCGGGGCTGGCATCTTTAGCCACATAGGCCGCGTCGGCGTCATATTGCAGCTGGGGCTTGTCAAAGCCCAATCCCCTGGGGTTTTCGTTTTGAGGGTATTGACAACTCGTGAAAAATCTGACGACCACAGAATCGATGAATTGACCATCGGCTGTCTTTCCATAGGTATTGTACATACGAAACAATTTGAAAAGCGCTCCTGCCGTGGCAAACAATCCCGCATTGCACGAAACACCATCCAGCATGGCTGCGGCTTCGTCATGGACCGTGCCCCATATGAGCTGATGCCTGAAAAAAGTGTCCATTTCGGTCGGGATGATTTGAGACTGTGGATAATCCGAGAGGGGATTGTATCTCATTTCGTCAATACCTAGTGGACCATAGATTTCGCGGTACAAGTATTCCTGGAATGGTTCGTCCACGATCCGGCTGATCAGTAGGGGCATCATTTGGAAGATGAGCCCCGAATACCTGTATTTCTTTTCTTTGTCCAATGATGACTTCCTTATCCGGCGGAGCATCTTTTTCTGGTAATTCTTGTGAAGAAATAGGCGGTCGGTGATTTTTATCGGGTATTTCTTGCTTGACCGTTCTGAGAACGTCTTTTTCCTGTATTTGCCATTTTTCTTTAGGGTTTCCGCCCAATATACAATGTAAGGTATCATTCCTCCCTGGTGCGTCAATAACTCGCGCATCGTCAGGCTGCCCTTGGGGTTGCGACGGAATTCACGCATGTATTCTTTTAGTGGCGCGTTGATTTGAAAAACGCCGCGTTCGGTAAGCTGCATAAGTACAGGGAGTCCTGACGTGACCTTGGTCACCGATGCCAGATCGTAAAGGTTGTCCCTGCGCACCGTATCCAGCTCTTCATAGGTGTGATAACCCCACGTCTCATGGTAGACAATGCTGTCGCCAAGCGCTACGAGCACCTGGGCACCAGGAAAAGCCATCGAGTCGATCCCTTCCTCTATGATGGACGATAAAGTGTCATGGAATTGATGCATCCTCAAATCCATTTGCCCCACCGTATAATATCCTCCTACATAGAGCATACAGCCGGCTATCACCAGGATTTTGTAGACCCTCATCCTTTCCGAAAATTGAGAGACCCAACCATTTCAAACATAGTTACAGGTTTCCTAAAAAGTATTTAAAATCACTCCGTTTGCCAAGTTATAGAATCCTTCGGCACCAGAAAAACATCTTGCATTACACCACAAAAATTCTAACGTCTTTCAACGCTCAATTGAAGAGGAAATCAAGTTAAAGATAGATTAACCCTGTATACATGATTTGCGCGTCAAAATGTATTCATTGTAGTACATTTGCATGCAATATTACATTGACTGATTACATTCAAAAATGGAGATATGAAGAAGATTGCGGTGTTGGGAATGGGTAAGGTGGGAACGCTGGTAGGGGTCATGTTGAGTGAAGATTTCGACGTCACGGGATTTGACAAGGAGGATCCTCATTACGAGTACAAACTCCCATTCAAAGTGATAAAGGGAGATCTCTCCTCGGCGGATTTTTTGGGTAATCATCTGGGAAGCTACGATGCAGTGGTTTCTGCACTGCCTTATTTTCTTAATAAAACTGTTGCCAGGGTAGCCTGCGAAAAAGAGATCCACTATTTTGATCTAACGGAAGATGTGGCCACTACTCAGTTTATCCGTGATCTTTCGAAGAAGGCGAGGTCAGTTTTTGCTCCTCAATGCGGGCTTGCACCCGGGTTGATAGGCATCATTGGCGCAGAGCTGGCGAGTCGTTTTACAAAGCTCAGGGACATAGAACTCAGGGTAGGAGCTCTTCCGAGGTATCCCAATGGCCTGCTGGCCTATTCATTCACATGGTCTCCGGCAGGCGTGATTAACGAATACCTCAATGATGCAGAGGTCATCCACAACGGAGTAAGAAAAATGGTGCCTTCTCTGACCGGCTTTGAATACATCAACATTGAAGGCCAGGAGTTTGAGGCGTTTACCACTTCAGGAGGGCTTGGGACAATGTGCGAAACTTACGAGGGACAGTTGGATACGCTCAACTACAAGACCATACGTTATCCTGGTCATGGCAAACTGATGCGATTTCTGATGTACGAATTGTTGCTTAAGAACGATAAAAAGCTCCTTGAGCAGATACTCTCAGAGGCCAAGCCGCCAGTGAGTGAAGACGTAGTGTACGTATATGCGGTAGTCGAAGGATGGAAGAAAGAAAGACTTTTCAGGGAAGAATACCACAAAGCTTTTTATCCCAAGAAAATTGGGGAGCATACGTGGAGGGCTATTTCATGGACAACCGCTGCATCGGTTGTGGCAGTAGTGGAATTGGTAGCTACAAAAAAAATAGGGCAGAAGGGCTTTCTGAAGCAGGAGGATATACCAAGAGACGCCTTTCTGGCTACAAAGTTTGGCTCTTATTTTAAACACAGCAATAAGTATCCCACATGGTGAATATCAAAGATGTATTAAAAGAACTCGGATTGACAGGATCTATCCTTGGTACGAGCACGGGCATGAACGCCTGGGACGGAGGTGGATCCGCATTGGTGATAAGCTCTCCAGCCGACGGTAAAGAAATTGGAAGGGTCAGGGAGACTGATGAAGAAGGGTATGAAAAGGTGCTCATTACGGCCAGAAAAGCTTTCCTTGAGTGGCGAAACGTTCCTGCACCTAAAAGGGGAGAGGTGGTCAGGAAAATGGGCGAAGCTCTGAGAGCCCATAAAACCGCCCTGGGCACATTGGTGAGTCACGAAATGGGTAAATCCCTGCAGGAGGGACTCGGCGAAGTGCAGGAGATGATTGATATATGTGATTTTGCAACCGGTCTCTCGCGCCAGCTATACGGACTGAGTATGCACTCCGAACGCCCAGCCCATCGCATGTTCGAACAATGGCACCCTCTCGGGGTAGTTGGCATAATCTCAGCTTTCAACTTTCCCGTCGCAGTTTGGTCTTGGAATGCCATGATCGCCTGGGTTTGCGGCAATGTCTGCGTCTGGAAGCCTTCAGAGAAAACACCGTTGTCAGCAGTGGCATGCCAGAACATCATAAGAAAAGTTTTAGAGAAAGAAGGTTTACCAGAAGGCCTTTCTTGTCTGGTCACTGGAGGACGATCGCTCGGCCAAAGAATGGCTTCCGATCCAAGGATGGATCTGATATCGGCCACGGGAAGCGTAAGGATGGGGCGGTCGATAGCCGAAACTGTCGGCAAAAGACTTGGAAAATCCCTGCTCGAACTGGGTGGCAACAATGCCATTATCGTGACAAAACATGCAGACCTCGCCATTGCTGTCCCTGGCATTGTGTTTGGAGCTGTCGGGACGGCCGGGCAAAGATGTACCAGCACCCGGAGAGTGATTATCCACGAAGATGTATACGAGGAATTGAAGTCGAAGTTGGTAAATGCCTACAGCCAGATCAAAATTGGCAACCCCCTCGATGAAAACAACCATATGGGGCCACTCATCGATGAAGGAGCCGTTTCAATGTATGTTGATGCCATCCGTGAGGCTAAAAAACAGGGCGGTACTGTATTGTGTGGTGGAGATGTCCTTGAAGGAGAACATTATTCTTCGGGATGTTATGTCACACCGGCGATTGTTGAAGCAAAGAAGGATATGCCCATATTGAAGACTGAAACATTCGCACCCATACTCTATATACTGAAGTACCGCGATCTGGAAGAAGCCATTGCCCTTCAGAACAATGTGCCTCAGGGTCTTTCATCGGCCATTTTTACACTTAATATGAGGGAGGCTGAACGGTTTCTCTCTGTGGCTGGCTCTGATTGCGGGATTGCCAATGTCAACATTGGCACGTCGGGCGCAGAAATTGGTGGTGCATTTGGCGGCGAGAAAGAAACCGGGGGAGGGCGAGAAAGCGGCTCCGATTCTTGGAAAGCCTATATGAGACGACAGACATGCACGTCCAACTGGAGCAACCAGTTACCGCTGGCCCAGGGTATCAGGTTTGATCTTTAATGGGGAGTTCAGGCTAGATTAGTCTTTGATGTGGTCTATTCCGTGATATCGGTGACTTTCAGAGGTCTTATCCTGACATTTCTGAATTTAATCCTGCCTTCGCCAAACGCCTGCAAGGCAATGACCCCTTCCCCCCGGGTAGTGTCTTTTAGATCAACTGCCGGTATACCATTAACCCACATCGTTATATGGTCTTTGACCGCTTTGATTTCATAGGTGTTCCACCTGTCTATCGTTTCGATCCGAGCTTCAGGGGATTGGTGCAGGACAATGGCACCTGTACGCCATCGTTGGTCCACATGATTGTCCCATATATTGGCTTCATAACAGTGCACCGGACCAATGGAGTCCGGTAAACACCTGAAAAAAATACCGGAATTAATGCCTTCATCCGGGAAAAACTCTGCCTGGAGGTGAAAGTCTCTGTAAGTGCGATTTGTTACAACATATCCGGTACCTGACTCGGTTGTCCCGATCAATTCGCCGTCTTCGATCCTCCATATTGCCTCCCCTTGGATGGTCCATGACTGATCGGGTTCGCCAAAGAGGCTTCGCCAATCTCCTCCAGCATTATCAACCGGTTGCTTAGGGCCGCACGAATTAAGCCCAAACGCTGAAAGGAGTGCAACCATTAATGTAAAGACCACTCCAGCAGAAGCCTCAAAAGGCATGCTTCCAGGAATGCTGCATGGCAATACAGAATGCTTAGATGACAAGGTCAACTTCTTTTCCATTTGAAAGATTTGTTATCTATGGCGCGCATGGTGCAAAGTATACCGTTCAGGTGGTCGTATTCGTGCTGAAGAAGCTCAGACATAGCATCGTGAGCGTTCCACTCCTGCTCCTGCCATTCCCTGTCGAGGTAGCGCATGCGGATGCTTTTATGTCGTTTCACACGGACCAGCAAATTGGGAAAGCTCATGCAGTCATCCCATAACTCGAAATATTCTTCGCTGGCATCCACTATTTCTGGATTGATTACCACAATAGGTCTGTCGATGTGGATATAAAATAAACGCTTCATGATTCCGACCTGCGGAGCGGCAATACCCCGGCCAAAACCGTATCGACTCTTGATTGCCTGCATAACGGAATCGAGTTTTGCCACCCAATCATCCACCAGGGGTAACTCCTTCCTTTGAATGGGCTCACAGATCTTGTAAAGTCGTGGGTCACCCAAAAGAACAAGCTCATCGAGCGCATCAATCATACCTCCAATTTAGGCAATAGTTGGTTTTTGAAAAACAACTTGCCGACAGGTTCGCAACTGTCGGCAAGCTACAGGTTTTTTTTATCCTCCTGGGAGGGTGTCCAGTTTGGTCTGATGATGTCAGTATTGGTCCAAATTTTGGGTTAGTCAACCCAATTTGGGACCGGCATCCAGGGGGTAATGACAGATATTTTAAATGCCTCTTTGATCAGCTTTTCGACCTGCTTTGTGCTGCCAGTCGTGAAATCCTGGCTTCATGCTCGCGGAAGTAGTGACCTATCTTTTCGTATGGCTGGAGCGATGCATCTGTGGTGTATGCGTCTTTTATTGGTGCTAAGGTGGTATTTCGTTGCCAGGCTACATACAATTGTCTGGACAGCTTACCACAATGTTCGAGCATGTTAATCCAATACGCCGCGTTCCCGCCCCATCTTGGTCGGGTGCAGGCCTTTTGAGAATCGGTAATGTTATTTACCAGGAGACCGGCTTTATTGACAGTACTTCTTGAGCCGTCCTCATATTTTAAGGGACCATTGATGCTCTTCAATTTTTTCCAGGTGTAAAAGTTCGTCCAGTACTCGGTCCACACAAGGTGCTCGATCGTTTCGAGAATGGTCCAAGACATATTGTCCGGCCGGTAGTGGAGTTGAGGTTCGCTGAGATTTTCTACGGATTCAATCAGTTTTTTTCTGGCGGCATTCAAGATGCCCATTGGGTTGGTTTCGGGATTCATTTTTCAATATGGATTTTGAGTATTGTATTCTTTCAATTGGCTCTTTAGCCCTCGCACATGCACATTCCACTATATGATTTCGTCAAATTCGTCAAGTTCTTGACCTCTTTTCGGCATCAGTCCATGCATTGTTTCAAAACAGGACTCAATCTTTTGTTGGATATCTTTTTCAGAAAAATGGGCTTTCAATTCTCCCGGATTCAGTCCTAAGCCTTGACGCACTTTGTATTCCTGTTTCAGCAAACCATTTTCAATTTTGACATAGAAATGTTGCATATGATGAAATATGGTGCATTTCCAGGTTCCCAGGCCAAATTCTTCTACAATCCTCATACGCTATAACTGTTTTTAATCATATTACTCAGAAATTTGTAAGTTTTCTTCATCTCCGGATATCCCGATAATCGTTGAATATGACTTATCATGGTCTGTCTATCACCTCTTACAGCAGGCCCTGTTTGCATTAATGACGGATCCTCTCCATTGATCATTCTATCGACGGTTTCAATCATTAGTGCATTCAAAACGCTAAAAGGAAGACCCTCTTTTTGGCAATAACCCTTAGCAAGGCCGAATAAATAGTTGGTAAAGTTATTAATAAAGACTGCTGGGATGTGCAATTTCAATCGCGTTGAATCATTCATTACATGAACGTTTTTTGATAGGTCCTTACTGAGTCCTAACAACAAGTTCAGTGGCTCTTTTTTCTTTGCTGTAATGCAAATGGGGACTTCAGACATATTGATCGTCCGGCCCGAAACAAAGCTCTGCAAAGGATAGAA
>JBFKOL010000200.1:0-7680 GCA_041628815.1 Saprospiraceae bacterium
CGCCACCCCGACAATTACCTGGTCTTATACTCATAATACGTGCTTCTCCGGAGACACCACAGTTTTTAGGTGATACAAACCTTAATACTGCACAATAAGTGTTTCCATTTGCATAAGCGCTTGCGTTATTTTCTAAAATGTAATTTACACCTGAACATGTATCATGGAAAATATAACAATTGCCACCGTAGCGCGAGATAGTTCCATTCACCCTGATATTTCTCTGTTTACCATTGTTGGCAAATGTGTCATGGACTTCAATTGAGTTAACGTTTGGGCTGATAAAGAAAAACCCTGTGAATGAAAGAAATAGTAATAGTTTTCTCATAATTCGAGTTGTAGTCATTATAAAATCAATAGATATCAAACATTTGGGTCAATGATTATTTCCCAAAAGTCTATTCAGCACAATTTGATTATTAAATGGACAAATCCATATTATTCGTCAATCTTTATTTTCACTTCCAAAATAAAAAGCTCTGATTTATTCCCTGGAATGCCATCAATTCACAACCTGACCAACCCGCTCAAAAAACTCTCCGATCTTCGCGGTGTCAGCTTTATATGGGACGATGAATACGGCGGGCATGATGACATCAGCTTTATCGCCGAAGAAGTGAGCAAGGTGCTTCCGTCAGTGTTTGTCTATGAGAATAACGCCGTCGATGCATCGAGCATGGACTAGAGGCTAAGGACACCGCCTCTTGTCTAAGTCGCCAAAGCTATGCGACAGGATTTCCAGGATAAGTCTGCGAAGCAGTAGCGTTTACTTATATCACAACTGTCAGAAATTGACGCAATAAAACAAGAACTGGTAGATGTCAAGGCTTTATTAAAAACCCAAGAGAGTACTACGGCTGAGGAATAGTGGAGGTTCTGGAGGTTTGGGTCAGCTGGAGAAGAACGACACATTTGATTGACGAACATTAGATTACATGTCGAGGGTATACCGGTTATCACAGCTTTATGAGCTAAATCTCCCTGTTCCTGAAGAGGGATTTGTTCAAAGAAGATCTCGTAGGACCACCCATATCAACTTTTATTTTCAATCATTACCTTTTCACCCGCATTGTTATATTCATGTAACCTTAAAAGTGGTCGATGACTGAACGAACAGACAAAGAGTGGAAGAAATTTGGCAAGCTATGCCCTTATTTTGGCGTCCTGTCTGATCAAAAATACCTGCCGGAAAACCTATCTACACAAAGTTTAGATGATTTTTTTGAGAGCGGGCGAACACACGTTAAGGAAACCATTGGATGGATCAATGACGAAATCCCCGGTTTCATTCCCGAAAGGTTGCTTGATTTTGGTTGTGGAACTGGGCGTCTTACCATTCCTTTTTCTTCGTTTGCAGAACAAGTGGTGGGCGTGGATGTGTCGGAAGAGATGCTTTCACTTGCACGAAAAAATTCGCTGCAATTCAAAAGAACCAATATCGACTTTCTGTCGCTCCACGAACTCCTAGAGGAAGAAAAAGAAGGATTTGATCTGATATTTTCTTTTATCGTTTTCCAACATATTGAAAAAAAAAGAGGGGAAGAGATCCTTCAAAGATTGCTGGGTTTATTGAACCCGAATGGTCTCATAATCATTCATTTGACCTATCACTTTACAAAAAACTCCCGCGCTCACAATTTTGCTACATTCCTCAGAAAGAATTTTTCGGTTATAAATCGAGTGCTGAATTGGCGATTAGGCAAGCCTCAATATTTTCCACTCATGCTCATGACCAACTATGACCTGAACAGGGTTTTTAAGATTTTCCAAACAGGGAAGTTCAAAATATTGTCGATCAAATATACCGACCATGGCGGTCATCTGGGGCTGGTTATTATGGCCAGCAATGAGATTTGATCATACTGGAGTTTATTCATTTACAAGAATCTTATCGTGTAGCTTCGCCTATTATGAAAATCAATTTTGTAGTGTTTTAACAGAAAAATTCTTCGAGCTGCCTGCCTTTATCGGATTCTTAAAAATAATGACAAGGGTCATCATTCCTCATAGCATTGCATCAATCTTATGACCCCAGATTCCATCTATTTTTCTCGAGTCATTAAACTGAACAAAGACATTATATGCCAAGACGTAAGATAATAGTCGTTACCGGATTGCCCGGCACAGGTAAAACGACCTTTGCGCGTGCTATGTCGGAAGCTACCGGAGCACATCACCTTTTTAGTGATCAGATCAGAGAACAGATCGGGAAAAGGGGTGCATATGATCCAAAAAACAAAGACGAGGTATACAACTTTTTAATAGCTCGCGCCGTCGAATTGTTAGATGTAGAACAAATTGTCATAGTGGATGCCACCTTTTCAAAAGAAAAGTGGCGAAAGATGCTGAAAGAAAGGTGTCACGCGATCGGGGTCGACCTGTTCTGGATATGTCTCACCGCGTCGGAAGACACCATCAAAAAAAGGGTTTCAAAAACCAGGCCTTACAGCCAAGCAGACTTCGGGGTCTATCAAAAACTGAAAAAAGAATTCGACGAGCTCAATATGCACCATCTGCCATTGTCATCAGACCGCCTTTCCCTCGAAGAAATGGTAGGCAAAGCGATCTCATACATCGGATATTCTGAATAACCTTTTATGGACCATCAATTGATTCAAAACCTTAGTGAAACTCTCTCAACAAAGGATCCCGTAGAGGAATTGGTAGAAACGCACATTTCCTGGGTGATTCTAACCAGGGATTTGGCATTCAAGATTAAAAAACCCGTCAAATTTTCTTTCCTGGATTTTTCGACGCTGGAGAAACGAAGGTATTACTGTCACCGCGAAGTTGTCCTTAATCAGCGTCTTGCTCCCAAAATGTATTTGAACGTTGCCGAAATTCGCCAGGACGGGGTAAGAACAACACTCGAAGAATCCTCCGGTAAAATTATCGACTATGCCGTAAAAATGACCAGGATGGAATCATCTCGCCAGATGAACATCTTGCTGGAAAAGAATCAAGTCCAAAACCACCACATCGAACAGCTCGCACAAAAACTCTCCGGCTTTCACCGAACTGCCCTTGCCATGAAAGATCATCTCAACCTCGACCTTCAACAAGAGGATTATGCCGATATTCTACATGGAAGTACAGGTAAGTCCGTTGAAGCATTTATCAAAAAAGAGCTTGGTGCGGGGGCGTTGAAAACCATAAAGAGAAGTATAGACTTCAGTGCAGACTTTCTGCGCATCTTTTCAAGAAGGCTGAAAAAACGCGCACAATCAGGTTTCAAAATTGATGGGCATGGCGACCTTCATTCCAAGAATATTTTCTTGTTGAAAGAACCTGTAATTTTTGACTGTATAGAGTTTAACGATCATTTCAGGCGCCTTGATGTCCTTGATGAACTCGCCTTCTTTTGTATGGACCTGGAACTCTACGGCCGGAATAATCTTTCAGAGCAAATGCTTCAAACGTACCAGGATCTATATCCGGTTCTGAATGATGACCTGGATTATAAGATCTTTCAATATTACCAGTTGTACCGCGCCAATGTCAAAATTAAGGTAAATGCCTTGAAGGCCATCCAGGCCGGCAAACAGGAAGTAACCAGTGACAGAACGGCGTTGGCCTCCAACTATATGGCTCTGTTCAACAGGTATTTCAAGTCAATCCAGGACTAAAATCACATCTGTCAACAAAGCACTTTTCATGGTTTTCTCCATCGTTCCACAGTCATTGTTGTTTTCACAATCAATCTTTGGCATTCTACATATTCTCTTTCTTTTGAATTCATTTATATTTATTCCTGCCAGTCCAAAATGTCCAAGTGAAACCAATCTTTCTCATTGCTCTGTTGTTTTGCATAGTTTCCTGTCATCGCGAGGTCTGCCAGGAATGCCTGGTAATAAAAGAGAGCAACAAAGAGGCCGTCATTTCAGGAATAAAAAAGATTGGTGCAGGGGCGATCTATCAATTGGATCGAAGGCCTTTCACCGAATTGGAAAGTTCGCATTTTGTCTCATGTGACATCTCTGAAATGGCCCGGGTCGAAAACCTTGACAACCTGCTTGAAATCCGAACCGTGGTATACGAAGGCTTGATTCTTCAATACCAGGTCCGGTGGTTCGCCAATTGCAAGTTGATTGAATAACAATGACATGATTTTTACAGGCCGATACTCCGTTGTCTGCGTTTTGATCTTCCTGATCATTTCTTGCACTAAAGAGCCGCAGGAGGTGGATATTCTCATCGTGGGAGGACTGGTCTATGACGGTCTTAACAGCCACCCCTCCAACAGCCAAATAGCCATTAAAGATGACAGGATTGAATGGATAGGTAAAGAAATCGGAAGTTTTGTCGCTAAGGACACCATCCCTGCCTACGGTATGATCGTAGCACCTGGATTCATCGACCCACATACCCATGCCGGAGGGGATCTTGATGACACATTGCGCAATAGCAATATAAATTACCTTTTGCAAGGCGTTACAACGGTTTTTGTCGGCAACGATGGGCGAAGTTATTCAAACCTTATTCCCCTTTTTGAAAAATGGCAAAACCAGGGTATTGGCACCAATGCTGCAAGCTACATAGGCCACTCTACGGTGCGAAGACAGGTGATGGGCATGAGAGATACGCTCGCAACATTGGAGGAACTCGACAACATGAGGTTGCTTGTTAAACGCGGCATGGAAGCGGGCGCCATCGGCCTCTCGAGCGGTCTTTTTTATCCCCCGGCATCCTACTCTAATACTGAAGAGGTGATTGCCCTGGCCAGGGAAGCATCCGCTTTTGGGGGCATTTACGACGTACACATGCGCGACGAAAGCTCGTACAACGTCGGGCTAATCGGATCGGTGGAAGAGACCATACGCATCGCTGAAGAAGCCAATATTCCCGGTCACATAGCCCACATCAAATGTCTGGGTGCCGATGTATGGGGTCAAAGCTTGGCCGTCATTCAAATGATTGAAAATGCGAGGAATAGCGGCATTCGCATAACGGCTGATCAATACCCCTACATAGCTTCCGGTACAAGTATTGCCGGTGCTCTCATACCGAGATGGGTCTTTACCGACGGCAATGCGGATGAAAAATTCAACGATGTCCGTCTCCGGGATCAAATCAAGAACGAAATGGCTGACAACCTGAGACGAAGGGGTGGTCCTGCGTCTATTCTTTTCACCGCCCCCTCTTCTAAAAATGAAGACATACTCGGTTTGACCCTTGATGATGTAGCTCAATCCAACGGCGTTGATCCAGTAGAGGCTGCCATCGAAGTATTTTTAAAAGGTGGCTCCTCCGTGGCTTCATTCAATATGAATGAAGGTGATGTCAGGAATTTTATGCAGCAGCCCTGGGTGATGACGGGGTCCGACGGCAGCACTGGGCATCCGCGGAAATATGGCTCCTTCCCGAGGAAAATCCGAAATTATGTCTTGGAAGAGAAGGTGCTTACCATGTCCGAAATGATCAACAGAAGTACGGCCTTGCCTGCTGAAACATTTAAGATAGCTGAGCGGGGTATGTTGAGTCCAGGCTATTTTGCAGATATTATTGTTTTCAACCCCAATCAAATACGGGACATCGCCTCATTTGAAAAACCGTACGAATTGTCTGTTGGTGTGAGTTACGTCATGGTCAATGGCCAAGTCACCGTAGAAAATGGTGTCTATACAGGAGCCCTAAGCGGAAAAGTCCTCAGGAGGATAAACCAGCAGTTGCAATAGCTATTTAAGTCTCGATAGTTTGAATGTCAGCCACTGTCAATATATTCCCGGCTAAAATCGGTAAACTAGAACATTTGGTACCGCTGCAATAATAGCTCATTCGTCTCATTGGCTTTGATCTCATCGATCATCGCTTTCAGGACCTTGGAAATTTCACTGTCTTCTGCCAGGAGGTCGTTTTTCAATCGATTGATCGTATTGGTTGAAACAAACCTGTAAAAAAGATTGAGTGAACGGTCGAGGGCAATTGCTTTGAGATGGCCGGCTTTGTCAAGAATTACCTGGGGGCTTTGTTGTGAAAGAAGCCTGTAGTAAGCATCGTAAAAATTGAAGACTTGAAATAAGCTGATGGTTGTCAGCTTTTCTTCAAAATAGCCCAGGAATCCAACATCTCCCGATGTGGCAAATATTTCCGCAACAGAAGACGCAAGCATGTCGGTTTTCTCACCGCGCAGATGTTCAGCCTTTTCCAAAGCCGCAGCCTTGTCAATGCGGTTGAGCGATTCGAGTGCTGTTGAAAGTACCGGATAGGCTTGTTCTTTTTCAAATACCTGATCCAACGCAGGCCTTATATCGAAACCGTCCTGGTTCCGCAATTTTCTCAACGCTGCACTTCTGACGGCCGAATGGTCATCGGAAACTGCCATCGCACTTAGTTTCTTCCACATGGCAGGATTGTTCTGGATACGAAGGTTTTCCAACGCCATCGCCCGAATGGAAAAATGCGGGTCTTCCAGAGCAGCCATCACAGTCTCCTGTCCCTCTTTCTTAAATCCCAGTTTGCTGATGGCCTCATACCTGTGGCGGAAAGATGTGGCCCAACGATATTGTTTGGCATATTCTTCTGTCGACTTTTGCTCTTTTTTCTCAAAAAGCAGAACATCATCCCTGTCGAAGATGACCAATGCCGGTGCAAAGTCAGTTTTGACCGCAATTTCTTCTTCGCGTTCATCCAACCAGATTTCTTCGATATACTCATTTCCCATACTATCAAACACACTAAGTGTCACGGGCAGTTGAAAAATGGGCAAATGATCTTCGACATCCTGTATCTGATCGGCATTTATAATCAGCTCTCCAATTTCTGAATTATAGGTATGGCTGAGTTCCAGCACCGGATGACCTTCACTGAAGTACCATTGATCGAAAAACCAGTTGAGGTCTTCTCCTGAAATGTCTTCGAAAGCCATTCGTAACTCATCCGCTTCGACAGCCGTATACGCATGGTCCCTGAGGTATTTGTTCAATGCCGCGTAGAAGGCATCGTCTCCAAGGTGCTTCCTCAGCATGTGCAGGACAAGCCCTCCTTTGTTGTAGGAGTGGCCATCGAACATATCTTCTTTGTCCGCATAGCCAAAATAAATCAATGGGTGGGTGCCGCCTTGCTGGACAGAGTTCAGATACCCGCCGATTTCATTTAAGCGCTGGTACCCGGCATTATCAGGACCATATTTGTATTCCTGCCACAAATATTCACTGTAATTCGCCATTCCTTCCTGGAGGGTGAGGTTGGCCCAGCTTTCACAGGTAACAAGGTCTCCAAACCAGTGGTGAAACATTTCGTGAGCAACAATGAAGTCATTGTCGTTGTCGATTAATTCACGGTCTGTCTTTTGCACAAATTCACCGTAGATCACTGCCGTCGTATTCTCCATTGCCCCTGAAACATAGTCTCTTGTGATGACCTGGCTGAATTTATTCCAAGGGTAGGGATAGTCGAGAATCCCGGAAAAGAATTCCAGCATTTCCGGCGTGTGGTTGAAAATTTGCCTTGCATAGGGTTCGTATTCTGGTTCGACATAATAGGAAACCTCCACATCATTCCAGGTTTCCCTGACAACAGCATATTCACCAATTGCCAACATAAAGAGGTACGGAGCATGGGGCTTATCCATTATCCAGTAGTCGGTCCTGGTCCCATCTCCATTAAGCTGTGTCGAAACGAGCATTCCATTGGACAGCGTTGTAAACCTGTCGTCCACCGTTATTTTGATTTCCTGGGTAG
>JBFKOL010000201.1:0-7674 GCA_041628815.1 Saprospiraceae bacterium
GGTTGTCCGGTTGTCCGGTTGTCCGGTTGTCCGGTTGTCCGGTTGTCCGGTTGTCCGGTTGTCCGGTTGTCCGGTTGCGGATTAAGGTATTAATGCTCCAGTTGTAATCCCAAATCTTCTTTTATCATTTTTAATTTTCCCTCATGCCCTTTAGGGCCAGGGCGTTCGTTGAGGAATGGCTAGATACTGATTTCTTGTTATCGGAGCAAAGCGTAGATCCCCAGACGGGCAGGCCCCAGACGGGCAGGCCGCAGACGGGCAGGCCGCAGAAGTGCGGGGCAAGTGCAAGTTCAAGTTCAAGTGCAAGTGCAAGTGCAAGTGCAAGTGCAAGTGCAAGTGCAAGTTCAGGATTGAAGACCGTAAGGGTCAAACACACAAACAAAAAGCTTTGGCGATCCAAAAGATTTTGATTTCACAAAGACCCATTTATTGAGATATGTCGCACCAGGACGAGAATCCTTTCATATGATTTTCATAAGTTCCGGTGTGGAAACTAACGATTCGCACTAATTCTCAACAGCTTCCCGCAGTCTTTCTTCCAACTTCTTAGCCGTCTCGAGAAGTCTCCCGATAAGAAACCGTTCGTCCCCATTCAACGTTAGTTTTTGAAGTACCTCAGATTCCAGTCGCTCGTTATCCAGCACTTTCTGGACCATTCTTTTGGCTTCCTCCTTATTGCCATAAAAATCTTCTAATCCGCCAAATTTCAATTTGGTCTGATCGTAAAAATTGAGCCCAAATTCGGTGACGTCTTTCATCCCATTGACCAGATCCCGTAATATCATTTCCTGATAATACTTGACTTGATCCACTTCGGTATAATACGAAGACAACACTGCACGGAGCGCAAAATCAGAAAGAATATTTGAGTTTCCACTCGAGACGAGATCCTGGAATGTGGAGCCGTTGGATTGGAATACCTGGACATATCCGAGATAGGAGACCTCGGCCAGAAATCGAAGATTGGGATCGTCATAGTAATACGGGTTTCCTTGAAGATCAAAGGTCGTGGTGTCCGTGGTTGGAATGGGGTATCCGGCCTTCCACGATCGCAAAGCGCTTTTGAGCGGGATAGAAGAACGCCTCCGGGTAAGCTCGAGGTTGTTTTCCATGGCGCGGATATCGGATTGAACATCCAATAACAGGGCGACTAAATATTCTTCCTCCAAAAGCCTGTCCTTTCGATCTTCGTTCCAGTTGTTGATACGCAACGCCAACAGGATGCCCGCTATGATAAGGACAAACTCAATCAGGTGATTTTTCCAATCTATCTCTTTCACAATTTGTGATTATTACTGTCCCATTAAATCTCAAATGACCCTATTTTGGAGGTATAAGTAACTGATAATCAGCGTTCCTTGAAAAGGCATATAAAGTAAACACATTCATCCTTAATTCAATCCGGTTTATTGACAGATTCGCATGAATTTCAATGAATTTATTATAGATATCTCGATTTCCCAAGAATGTACTGGTCTGTTATCGATGAAGGATAGGAGTAAACATGGGGTTGTGGGTTGCGGGTTGCGGGTTGCGGGTTGCGGGTTGCGGGTTGCGTAAGTTGTTGCTTATTGATAGGTCTACGAAGAATCGGACATAAATTGACAAAACAAGACGGATTATCTCAGTATCCGACAATCATCGATTGGATCATTTAAGATTTGCGAAATTAAGATCGATGAAATCCTATAAAGATTTAGAAGTATACCAATTGGCCTACGACCTGTGTGTCGAAGTACACAGAATGAGTCTTAGTTTGCCAAAGTATGAACTTTATGAGATGGGCAGTCAGATTCGCAGGTCATCCAAAAGTGTATTGTTTAATCTGGTTGAGGGCTTTGGAAGGAAAAAGTATAAAAAGGAGTTCATCCGGTTTTTGACTTTTGCGCATGCCTCGAATGACGAGGTAATTTGTCAATTGAGGTTAATTTCAGACCTCCATATTCACGACAAATCAATAGATTGCTTACTTCACTCTTATGATCAGTTGGGAAAGAAGATCTATGCATTCATGCGCTATGTGGAACGAGAATGGCGCTCTAAGTCTTAACACTGAAAAATTGAGAAGGAAGGTTGGGTTGTAAATATCTTTTGTTCTGAGTTAGTGCCCGAACCGGCAACCCGCAACCGGCAACCGACAACCGACAACCGACAACTGACAACTGGCAACCGGCAACCGGCAACTGGCAACCGGCAACCGGCAACCGGCAACTGGCAACCGGCAACTGGCAACCGGCAATCAAATTCTCACTTGTATTCCAAAATAAATTTTCTTTAAAGGCCATATTAACTTCACATCTCCCAACCCTTCCGGTAGGTCCTTCCGACAAACTGGTTGGCCTCCTCAAGGTTGGTAATCCGCATGGTCTCCCCATCCCAAAGAAGTTTGCGACGACCAAAGAATTGCATATTGCCATCCTTGTCCTCACGACGCAACATATAGCTCCGGATCGCGAGATTGCCCATGAGCACTGTTTCGGTCATCGGTCCGGCATAGTCAAAAGAAGAAGTCAGCGCCTTGTGTTCGGGACTGTCAAATCCCGCCTTGCAGGCGTCCACCCATTTGCGTTGATGGCCGTATTCGGGTTCTTCATTTTCCTCCACTTCAGGACCAAATTCCTGGGTCCCGTCGTTCAAGTACAGTTTGGGCATCAGCGGCGAACTGTCATTGATATTGGTCGAAATGACCCCATTTTCACCGATGATCAACACACCATTCTGGCTGAGGTGGCCTCCTATATCATGATCGGCAGGGATGACAGCCGGGTGTGAGGGGCGTATACCGCCGTCACTCCATGTCATTTCGATGGGCGCCTTACTCTTCTCCGTGGCGTCAAAATGAAGCGTTATAAACGACGATGCGGGACATCCTTCCGGGTAATAATCCGGGGTCCACATCCTGGTGAAGATGGTGCCGACACTGCATTCCGCATCCGTGGGATAGTGCAGTCCGAGGGTCCTGAATGGAATATCGATCAGGTGGCAACCCACATCTCCCAGGGCACCGGTGCCATAGTCCCACCATCCCCGCCAGTTGAATGGATGGAGATTGGGGATGAAGGGCCTGGCCGGAGCCGGTCCTAGCCACAGATCCCAGTCCAGGTTGTCGGGCTTCAGGCTGTCGTCAGGTGTGGGCATGGCAATTCCCTGTGGCCAGACCGGCCTGTTGGTCCATACCTGCACCTTGGATATGGCCCCCAGCACCCCGGAATCCACCCACTCCTGGACCATGCCCAACAATGGGTTCGATGCTCCCTGGTTGCCCATCTGTGTGACAATCTTATTTTCACGAGCCAATTCAGTCAGCAGCCTGGCTTCACGAATGTTGTGCGTCATGGGCTTTTGTACATATACATGGATCCCTCTCTTCATGGCAAACGAGGCCGCCGGCCCATGTACATGATCAGGGGTTGAGATGGTGACTGCATCGATGTCTTTCTCATTATCCAACATTTCGCGATAATCACTGTACAAGTTGGCCTCGGGGAATGCTTCTACCGAAGCCGCGGCACGGGACATATCCACATCACACAGGGCAATCACCTTTTCGCGCCCGTGGACCGAAGCGTTGAGAATATCGCTGCGGCCTTTCCCGCCTGCACCGATGGCCGCAAGAACAAGCTGATCACTGGGAGGCGTATATCCGGCTCCGCCCAATACATGTCGGGGCACAATGAAAAACGAGGAAGCAACGATGCCTTGTTTGACAAAGGTCCGTCTTGAAGTAGTTGATTTATTTGATTTTTTTTCTGCCATATCGATGAAAGCTTAAACGCCTAAATTATGGAAAAGAAGGGCTTCTGCCACCTGTACAGCAACAAATAACTGTATCTCGCAGACTTTGTGGGTCAATAAGTCGAGATGAAAATCTACTTGTTAAAGATTGGAGGTTGAATCCTGATTCACAGCAATTTATCTATGCAACAAATTTTTTTACATATCGCAAGCAAAATCTGCAGGATATAGAAAGGCAATGTTCCCTAAAAAGTCGCAGGTCAAAAGAACTCAAATCTGAATTAAAAATGCACCTTAAAAAATAAAGCCCTCGGAACTCAGGCAGACCGGATCGATTTGAGGATACATCGGCATCCTTTGCTTCCTCCATATCAAGAGTTTGTTTCCTCCGGCAAACTGAATATGATACGACAAGAAGTTCTAAAATCTCAACTGACGATATACGCGAATAGATTCCGAAACTACTTTGAAAGGCATTCGTATTTGGATTCATGGGATTAGAACCAGGACTACAACAAACATTTGCGATCATACTTCCCGGCTCTTATGATGCGATTCTTCGCATAAAGTTATCGGGTGAATAGTAAGGAACAAGTATCAATTTTTCAATTGAAGCATATGGGCTTGGATATGTCTGGTTACGTGTCTGACCCCAAATCACTGTATCATCTCAACATCGTTGCAGATATTCATTGGAGTCTGGCCCGGGCCTATGAAGGCGATCTGGAGAATCTCCTTGGTCCGCTCATTAATTTGGTGCGAAAAGAGTTGGAGTGAAGTTTGACCTTGGGTGTGTAATATGTGGGAAGTAAAATCTTCAAGTATTTAGATGAATTACATGGTGCTGACTCCCGACAAAATGTTGGGATGTCAGTAGGAGAATAAGAATCTTTTAATTCCCGACATTAAATCAAATCAATGAGTCCAAATTAAACTCTCATTAGAGCCTGGTTGGTACATTCGGATAAAGCATTAATCCCATCCATTTTCAGGAAACCAGAAGTCTTCCAAGGGATACTGGTGTAATTTTTGACATACTTGATGTGTGCTTACGTTCCTCAGGAAAATACGAAAGTCACTTATCGAGTCAGGATCGGCTCGAAAGTACCTGTTTTATGCCATTGGTGAGATAGCACTTGTGGTGATTGGGATATTAATAGCCTTGCAGATCAATAATTGGAATGAGTGGAGAAAGGATCAAAAAAGATTGAACGATCACTTCGAAGAATTAATAAGCGAGTTAAACAATGACAAAAAAAACCTAGAAAGAGCCATCGATCAGGTAAGAATCAGGCATGACCTGACTTTGGGGATATCTCAGTTTATAAATACCAATGAAACTAAAATTGATACAGCATTGCTTTTAGAAGCATTGATACGTGCAGAAAATTATGGTTTTTATAGCATTTCAAAGGCCGCTTATTCGAGTCTAATAAGTAGTGGGGATATCCAACTGATAAAAAATTCACAACTCAAGAATTTACTAAGTATTTATCACGACAATACGAATTGGGACTGGACAGCACACAATGGAAACCTAAAGAATGCTATTGAACAATATTCGGCCTATGTCCATAAATTTTTACCCCCATTATTTCATAGAGACATTTGGATAAATCAATTCCCCCAACTGGGGGAAGAAAATTTTGGTTCATTTCATTCAGATAAGAAATCCCAGGTGCAATGGATGCAACTGAAAGATGACCCGGATTTTGCTTCAATAGTCAGTAGATTAATCGCATATCGTGTTTTTCAAATATATTTCTACAAGAAGCAATCGGACACCATTCAGGAAATAGTTGCCATTATCGAATCTGAGATGCAATAAACCTAAATATGCTCACTTTCCTAAGAAAAATCCGCTGGTCGTTAATTGAATCAAATTCTGCACATAAGTACCTGGTATATGCCATAGGCGAAATTGCCCTGGTGGTCATCGGAATATTGATTGCTTTACAGATTAATACGTGGAATGAGTTTAGAAAGGACAGAAAAACCGAGCAATCCCTTTATCTCAATCTTATCGAGGTTTTAGAAAGCGATCTAAGTGAAATAGAACGTCTCATGGATTTTGTTGACAATGGTATTAAGGCCCAAGAAGCAATTATAAAATCTTCCGTTACTGACATCGTGCAAAATCAATCAAAAGAACAAATAATTGACCTTTTAAACCGATTGAATCAAAGTGGGTACTCTTTTTTTCCCAATTATGGTCTTTATAATCAAATTACGAGCAATAATCAGATTGATTTAATTCGATCTACAAACTTACGTTTGAAAATCATCGAACTCTATGACAGGTCATATAAGAGATATGAACACATTGATCGAACCCTTGAAGAAAAACATCAATTTCATGTTTGGCCTGTAATTTCGAGTAAAATTGGTGTGGTGCAATTTGGAGATGAAATTCTGACTTACGAAATATGGAAAATGGATGACTTTGAGCGGCATTATGCAAACTTAAGAGAATCATGCCGAGATTTTTATACCATCACCCGCGATGCACACTTCACATTAGCGGAATGTAAATCTCAAATTATGGAAATTCTGGATTTGATAAATACGCAGATATCGTAAATGCTCACCTTCCTTCGCAAAATAAGACGCTCGTTAATCGAGTCTGGATCTGTCCGAAACTACATCCTCTATGCCCTAGGGGAGGTTACTCTGGTCGTTATTGGGATATTGATTGCCCTGCAGATCAATAATTGGAATGAATGGAGGAAAGAAAGAGAAAAGGAGAAGGAGGTATTGGAAGACATCATGAAAAATTTGATTCGGAATAATGAAATGATTCATACATCTCTTAAAATGGTTGATGACTTTGATGAGTCGAGTGAAATCATTTTGTCGACTCTTCGCAACAGAAATCCATATGTAGATACGCTGAATGCACACTTTTTTCACAGTACAAGGACCGGAGGACTGTTATTTCCTCTAAGCACTGAGGGATATGAATCATTGAAAAATGCTGGATTTGATATTATTCGATCAGAAACTCTTAAAGACCAAACCCTTGAGCTTTTTGAAGTAACCTATAAAACGATAAAGGAGAAAACACAATGGACCATGGATATGGCCGTCCTCTATGACGAGTACTTTCATACCATATTCACAGCTGATAAACGCGACGAGTACATACCTATAAACTATCAAAATTTACTGTACGATCAGAGATATAAAGGTCTTTTGGTCAATATAAAAGAAATGCTGAGGGGTTGGTATAAGGGTGATGTTATAGAATCTCTTGAAAAAAGTGAACACCTTCTTCAACTCATCAAGGAGGAATTGGGTGAAGAGTAAAAATCCTTCATTTCTCCAATCAAATGAATTCGACCAGAAGGAGTGGTCTATTTTGTTCCAACCCTTCCATCAACAAAGTTTAATGCCCTATTCCATCCGATGATGTGTTGGGAAGGAGCATAACTGAGATTCGTTCATACATAAACTTGTAAAACCATCAGTTGCGGTATTCCCAAGGGCTGACCCTCCTGAATCTGAAATTTGACGACATAAGTTCCGTTAACTTCCAATTGTTTGCCAATTTGACCTCTCCCAATTCCAGCGACCGCATCAAAGATCAAATCTTGGGCGGGAAGAGCAATTGTAAAAATAGGTGGGCAGTAGTAAAGCTTTCTTTACTAAGGGCATATAAGTTTACTCTTATCAATTAATGATTTCAGTACGTTTTTGGAAAACTGGTTGATCCCCGATAGTTAAAAGGTAATGGTGTGCGCATTGACAAATTGCACATCATTTTCATATTTGTGTTACTCTGACACTATTAAGCCACAATCCTGTACTACAGATAAATGCACAACCTTTTCTCTTTACACAGCTTGATCTACATTTTGAAAGAGCTTGAGACTGTTTCTTATCTTTAATGAATGCTCACCTTCCTCAGAAAAATAAGAAGATCATTGATTGAGGCCGGCA
>JBFKOL010000202.1:0-7655 GCA_041628815.1 Saprospiraceae bacterium
CCCTTCTGAAGGCACGCACTTGAATATGCGTCAATACAATATGGGCATTGAACGGCATGTGCAACGGCCAGGGCAATCAATGCCTTTTCACGTTCTGTGAGTGCGCCTTCCTGGAATACCGATCCGTAATAATCGAAAAACTTGGCACCGTACTCTTCCTGAAATTCGGTGATGTCCTTGAACTTTTTCAGGTCGTCCGGCTTAAAATAACTGTCGCTCATAACCGCTTTATTCTGTTAATTTTGATTGCCAATGGCAATGCAGTCCCTATAAAGATCAACCATGCAAAGCTACCTTTCTTATGTTAGATATGTTCTAAAACCAATACACATTGTTGGCTGCATGACTTTTATGGTATTAATCAGTGCTTGTAAAAATACATCTGAGTCGCCAATATCACATATCGATGGAGAGATGGTAAAGGTTTTGAAAAGCAGTGGAGACGACTTTTCATTCACTTTGGACGATACTATTGCCTATTTCGTCCCTCATCTTTTCAACTTAGGCACCAGCAGCAGCAATCCTGCGTTAGAGGAAGTATTGATAATTTCTAGAAAGTTGGAACCAGGTAAAGAGATCACTGTAAAACCTTTTGGCATCATGCACGTTTCTAACGACAACGGTATCGAACAGAAAGTTTCGTTGGCCTATCCTTCGGATCGATCATTGCAATTGTTTGAGATTCGCGACTTTAACCAGTTCAGCGTTGAGCATTTTGCCATAAAACATATGATAGAATATTGGTATACCAACCGTTATGGCCTGGACGGATCCAGAATTTTATCAACGGAACCATATTCGGTAGAATAGTCGCAAGAATAATGTATCCAATGCCTGTCAAAGAAAGGAGCATCCTCAGTCTATGTAGAAAAAGTTCGATAGTACCGGCTGGCCGACTAGAGCTGAAACGCGAGACCATCTCATTCACATTGCACGAGCATATCGAGGATGTTCAGGAGATATGGAATCAATTGACTACAGATGAAATTTTTTCTTCCGCTGATTACCTCAAGGTCCTGGAGAAGGACAGCCCAGAGAATTTGGTCCATCTCTACCTCATCTATTACGATCAGGACGATATTCCCATCGGTACCGTCCTCATGCAGCGCCTGATTCTCAAATTCTCAGATAGCTTTAGCTACGAGGATTATACGACCGATGATTCGTGGATATCGCGGATCGTACAGAAAATTCGCCAAACGGTTGTATCTCTTTTTACCTTCCGCATGATGACCGTGGGTAATCTCTACCTAACAGGCCAATATGGTTTTTTCTTTTGCGATGAACGCTACAACCGGCAGGAACAGTTCAGGCTGATCAACAAAACGCTGAAGTTTCTGAGGAAAGAGCTGTGCAATACGCCATATCGATTTCAGGGCATCCTTTTTAAGGATTACTTCGATCAGGACCGACCCGATCACCCTAATAAACTGGGCATGTACGAATTCTGCCCAGACCCCAATATGATACTCATAATCAGAGAATCGTGGCAGTCCTTTGACGACTACCTCCTCGATATGAAATCTAAATACAGGGTGCGTCTTAAAAGTGCCTTAAAAAAATTCAAACCGGTCGAGAAACGTGTGATGGACCTGCATGATGTGGAAACACATTCGCAGCGGATGTATGATTTATACGACAAAGTGTTAAGTGGTTCTGGATTTGTTCTGGCAAAAGGAAAAGAAAAATACTTCTATCACCTCAAAAATGAGTTGGGTGACAGATTTCATATCTACGGATATTTCCTGGAAGGACAACTCATCGGATTTTATACCTGGGTGTTGGATCCGGAAAAGATGGATAGT
The DNA here is from genome assembly GCA_041628815.1 of Saprospiraceae bacterium. GTDB lineage: Bacteria > Bacteroidota > Bacteroidia > Chitinophagales > Saprospiraceae > JBFKOL01. The sequence continues at coordinate 1,806 of JBFKOL010000202.1, forward strand.
CATTTCATCGGCTTCGAACCCTCGCTGAACCACAGGCACCAACTGTACCTCAACATTCTGCTCAATCTGGTAGAAGATGCCATTTCCCAAAAAGCACCACAGCTCTACTATTTCCGTACGGCACTCGAGATCAAGAGTTCAGTAGGTGCCGAGCCATTTGGTATGAGCTGTTTTTTTAAACACAATACTTCTTTGATCAATCACACGATCATCCGTTTTTTCTTCAAATATTTTGTACCCAAACAACAGTGGATCCAGCGTCACCCATTCAAATCGGGAGATTGAAGAGAACGGTAGTAGTGATGGAGATCCGAGACTTTGGCCCTGGTAATAAAAACATCGTAAGAGCCTTTCATATCTTCCAGCTGATAATCGGAGTTCGCAGACCATTGCCAGGTTAAGACGGAAGCTAATGTGACAACTACTGCCGCTGCGATTCCCAAAATGCGGCTCCTTATTCTTTTCCTCCTTTCCCTGTGGTCGAGCTTTGCCTCCACTTCTCTCCACAAAGACGGACGCAAAGCGAGTGGCCGCGTCGTCTCCGCTTGCTGAAATACATAATCTAATAGTGATGATTCAGCCATGTTTAATCCTCAAGTTTTTTTTAATAAGCTTTTGCAGTTTCTTTCGAGCGAGAATCAACTGCGACTTCGACGTATTGATGCTGATTCCCAGCATTTCTGCAATTTCTCTGTGCTTGTATCCTTCCAATACGTAAAGGTTGAATACCGTTCTGTAACCGTCGGGCAACTGATCAAGCAGCCTTAGCACTTCATGATAGTCCAGCTGTTGGGATATTTCAACAAAGACTTCATCAACTGCCTCAGAAACAGGGATAGTCAACGCAAAATTTCGCGTCTTTCGCAGTTCCATCAGGCATTCATTGATCACAATACGTTTCATCCATCCTTCGAAGCTCCCCGTCCCTTCATAACTGTCCATTCTATCAAAAATTTTATAGAACGACTGGACCAGCATGTCTTCCGCCACTTCCATTTTTTTTACATATCTAAGGCATATTGACAGCAAAACCGGCGCATATCTGTCGTAAAGGAGATACTGAGCCTTACGATCGTTCTGCATGCATCTTTGGATCACTGTTTCCAGCTTCATGCCGCGGGTCTTTTGCTATAAAGATAGATGCTTTTTATGTCGGATATGGTGTGTATCAGTGCTTTGGCTTGGCCTATTTGATTGAATAATCCATCCTTAAGAAGGGCCTAATGAATCGGTGAGTCGTTGTACCTTTGCCGAAATTTTGAATTATGGAAATTTCGGACGGCAGGTTTCGGTTTAGTGGAGGAGTCGATGCGCTGGAAGTATGTGAAACATACGGATGCCCCCTTTACGTCTATGATTTCGAAATCATAAAAAGGCAATATAACCGGCTCAAAGATGCCTTTGAAGGGATCGATCTGAAGATTAACTATGCCTGCAAAGCATTGACGAATGTCAACATACTGAGACTTATGAAGGGATTGGGAGCCGGGTTGGACGCCGTCTCATTGGAAGAGGTTCGACTGGGTCTGATGGCCGGTTTTGATCCACAACAGGTCTTATACACACCCAATTGTGTGTCCCTCAAGGAGATCGAAAATGTAATGCGTCTTGGGGTTAAGGTCAATCTTGATAACATATCGATCCTGGAACAATTCGGGCAGAAATACCCACATTTTCCAGTTTGTATAAGGATTAATCCACATATCCTTGCAGGTGGCAATACCAAGATCTCTACGGGACACATCGACTCGAAATTCGGTATTTCCATACACCAGATGCCTCTCGTCGAACGAATTGTCAAGGCTACAGGTATGCATATAGAAGGGCTCCATATGCATTCGGGATCAGATATTCTCGACTCGCAGGTGTTCCTTGCAGGTGCCGAAATACTATTCAATGCAGCCATGGCTTTCGAAAACCTTGAATACATTGATTTCGGATCTGGCTTCAAGGTGCCATACAAAGAGAACGACATTGAAACAGACATTGAGGATCTTGGTCATAACATCACTCACAGATTTAAAAGGTTTTGCGATGAATACGGGAAGCCACTAACAATCATGTTTGAGCCGGGAAAATTTCTTGTCAGCCAGTCAGGTTACTTTTTTGCTTCCGTCAATGTGGTAAAGCAAACAACGTCGACCGTTTTTGCCGGGGTGGACTCCGGTCAAAACCATCTCATTCGTCCCATGCTGTACGACGCTTACCATCGTATTGAAAATGTTTCCAGGCCTACGGGCAAGACGCGGATTTATACGGTGGTCGGTTACATCTGTGAGACCGACACCTTTGGGGTGAACCGGCAGATTAACGAGATCCAGGAGGGCGACATACTTTGTTTTCACAATGCCGGAGCCTATTGTTTTTCCATGTCTTCCAACTACAATTCCAGGTTGCGGCCGGCAGAAGTGGTGATCTACAATGGTGAACACTTTCTCATCAGAAAGCGAGAGACCTTTGATGACCTGGTAAGGAACCAGGTCGACGTACCTGTACTTAGTGAAAAAACGATCAAGATCTGAATTCAAGATGAGTATAGCACCGAGATACAATCCCGAACAGATAGAACAAAAATGGTATGAACACTGGGAGAAGAGAGGATATTTTCACAGCGTTCCCGACGAGCGACAGCCATTCAGTATTGTTATTCCTCCTCCGAATGTGACAGGAAAACTCCACATGGGTCACATGCTGAACAATACGGTTCAGGACATCCTGTGCAGGAAGGCCAGGCTTGATGGCTATAATGTGTGCTGGGTACCCGGCACCGATCATGCATCCATTGCCACAGAAGCCAAAGTTGTCCGTATGCTCAGGGAAAGAGGCATAAAAAAAGCAGACCTCACAAGAGAGCAATTCATCGAATACGCCTGGGAATGGACACACAAGTACGGAGGCATTATCCTTAAGCAACTGCGTCGGCTCGGTGCGTCATGCGACTGGGAAAGAGTAGCTTTTACTATGGACCAGGATCGCAGTGAGTCGGTGATCCAGGCCTTTATCGATCTCTACCGAAATGGTAAGTTGTACCGGGACTATCGCATGGTGAACTGGGACCCGGAAGGGAAAACGGTGCTTTCCAATGAGGAAGTCCTCTATTCAGAGGAAACAACCAAGCTTTGTTATGTGCGGTACAGGGTGGTAGGCAATGAAGAAGATTTTGTTACGGTCGCCACAACCCGGCCAGAGACCATTTTAGGCGATACGGCAGTAGCTGTTCATCCGGAAGATGAACGTTATCGACATCTGCAGGGCAAAAAAGTCTTAGTTCCTGTCGTAGGGAGAGAAGTGCCCGTCATATTTGACGAATACGTGGACCGCGCCTTTGGTACAGGGGCATTAAAGGTCACCCCTGCCCACGACGCCAACGACTACGATATAGGCAAACGTCACGATTTGGAAGTCATCGATGTATTGAATCCCGATGGTACTATCAGCGAAGCTGGATGCCACTACATTGGAGAGACCAGAGAGGAGGCACGAAAACTTATTATACAGGCTATGGAGGCAGAAGGCCTCATAGAAAAAATAGAAGACTACACCCACAGTGTTGGTCGATCGGAACGCACCCACGCCATTGTCGAACCCCGGTTGTCGTTGCAATGGTATGTTGACATGAAAGCATTGGCCGCTCCGGCCCTCGAAGCTGTAATGAATGACGAAGTCGATTTCATCCCCAAACGGCAGAAAAACATCTACCGTCACTGGATGGAAAATATCCGCGACTGGTGCATTTCCAGGCAACTTTGGTGGGGGCACCGCATACCGGCTTACTACTTCGGTGAGGATGTCTATGTGGCACGGACAAGAGAAGAAGCACTGAACCAAGCTCGTATCCAGCATGGTGATCATTTGACAATAGACGACCTCAGACAGGATGAAGATGTGCTCGATACATGGTTCTCTTCTTGGCTATGGCCCATCACATGCTTCCATGGCTTCCAGTACGAAGAAGAACTCAAATATTACTATCCTACCTCCGTCCTTGTTACGGGCTGGGATATCATCTTCCTATGGGTGGCGAGGATGATAATGTCGGGTTACGAATGGCGCGGTGAAAAACCTTTCAACCAGGTCTATTTTACTGGTATGGTACGTGACAAGCAACGAAGAAAGATGTCCAAATCACTCGGCAACAGTCCCGACGCATTGAGTTTGATAGATACCTATGGTGCCGATGGGGTTCGTTTTGGCGTCATGTCTTCATCGCCGGCAGGTGGTGACCTGCTCTTCGATGAAAAACTTTGCGAACAGGGTCGGAATTTTTGCAATAAAATCTGGAATGCCCTCCGGCTGGTCAAAGGGTGGGAGGTCGACCCTGCTAAAGTACCAGATCCTGGAAGTGAAACGGCTCATCGCTGGATCACCGCTAAATTCAGTCAGCTGCTTGGCGAATTGGAAGAGGATTATAAGGCATACCGCCTTTCTGATGTAACCATGAAGCTGTATTCGTTTATTTGGAACGACTTCTGTTCGTGGTACCTTGAAATGATCAAACCCTCCTATGGCGAAGCTATTGATTCGGGGACTCTCGAGAAGACAATCGATCTTTTTGGGGATATCATGACGTGTCTTCACCCCCTGATGCCCTTTATCACGGAAGAAATATGGCACCACCTGCGCGAAAGGCGATCAGGAGATGACTGTATGCTCTCGTCGTTTCCGCAATTTGAAGAAAGTGATGTACATCTCATCGCTGACATGGAGCGGCTGGAAGCCGTTATCGTAAAGACGCGGGAAATAAGAAACGAAAAAAATCTCAAACCCAAAGAATTGCTCAATTTGTATGCGGAAGGTGAGGAAAGCATCCTTTCTAAATCACATTTGACTCCGATCTTGTCCAAACTGGCTTATATTGGAGAAATCCATACCCATTCAGACTTTCCTTCCAATGGTTCCATCTTTATGGCTGCCAACGAGAAGATGTTTCTCCAATATTCCCTGGATATCGACCCCGAAGAAGAGCGCCAACGCGTTCAAAAAGAGTTGGATTATGCAGAAGGATTCCTCCAGGCTGTCCGCAAAAAATTGTCCAATGAACGATTTGTACAAAACGCGCCAACAGCCGTCGTGGAAAAAGAACGTCAAAAATTGAAGGACGGCGAAGAAAGAGTCAGAATATTGAGGGAGAATTTGGAAAGTCTGTAACGAGATCTCAAATATCCAATATGAAAAAATTAGTTTCTTGAATCTTATTTTTTCTCTATCCGCAACTCACCGAGACCGTTACTTTCTATCCGGCTCTTTCGCTTCAGCTAATATGGTTTCCATCTTAGCTCCTAATCTGCCTACTGATCCGAGATGATAATTGAAGTAAAGCTCTAATTGGGACACGACTTCTTTGCTCATTTTACCAGATGCGAGCCACGAATCAAAATCTCCGGAAGAACGAATTACTCGTGCCGCACCCATCGAAATCAGGTCATTGGCCTCAGGAAACCTGAGATGGTTGGGTCCGAACGCGATCCTGCAACGATGGTAGGCTGGCTCCAGGATGTTGTGAATACCCCTTTCAAATCCTCCACCCACATAGGCAAAAGGAGATAACCGGTACAAATGGCGGAGCCATCCTTTTTCAATTACAATTGTCACCTGTCGGGTGTAGATCATTTCACCGGGAAATTTATTGGCAATTCCAAAACGACTCTCTATTTCAATGATGCGTTGTTCACTCGGTTCGTGAGGTACTATGACCAACCGGAGATCCGGCAGATGGTCGAGTACCTCGGCTAACAATTCTTCATCTTGCCGGTGCGTGCTGCCACAGATTATGGTGAGACGATCTTTTGTATAAATACTAAGTGGCTTGGTAATGCCGGGAGGAACCGTATCCCCGGCAATTGACGCCAC
>JBFKOL010000203.1:0-7649 GCA_041628815.1 Saprospiraceae bacterium
GAGGGCCTTAGCTCCTTCATGGCGGTCCCTGGTATTGGTGCCTTTCAAGACCTCATCCAGGAAGAAGATGGTAGAAGAATCTTGCCTGATCACGGTCAATACCATCTTTAGCCGCAGCAATTCCGCATAGAACGATGACACATTCTCCTGGAGCGCGTCCTGTGTCCGCATGCTCGTGATCACTTTGACATCGGGCAAGGTCAATTCGCGGGCTCCGACACGGGTGCCGCACCTGGCAAGGACGATGTTTATGGCACACGTCCTCAGGTACGTACTCTTACCGCCCATATTTGAGCCGGTAATGATTTGTACCTGGCCACCCAATTTCAGATGAAAATCATTGGGCACTACCTTTTCGCGGTGAACGAGGGGGTGCACCATTTCCTTCCCATCGAGCACTTTTCCTGGTCGATAGTCTGCATAGGTGTAATGCGAATGATTGTAGGCAAAATTAGCCAGGCTGCTGAGCATCTCGATTTCCGCAAGCCGATTCATCCATAGAAGGGCTCTCTCACTGTACCGATTTTTCCACCCTTCCAGTTTGATCGCCCAGTGATGATCCCATAATGTGACCAGATTGAGTAATATACCGAAAGCGTTGTACCGGATATTAAGTTGACTGAGGATGTAGCGGAGTCTACGAATGGTCCTGGTAGCGGGAGCGACGCTGTCGTTAAAGGGCTGGATCAGGTCGGTTAGATAAACATTATCGAACCTGGCGTTTTGGAGGTGTTGGATCACATCCTCCAGCATCAAGACATACTTTTCCTGGTCGGACAATCGTCCATGCAATTCGTCCACCCGCTTTCTTGCAAGCAATGCCATCAAGGCTGTTGGCACGAATGCGAGCAAGGCAATGTGCCAGGGAATCAGGGTCAATAACCAGATAAAGGCCACCCAGCATACAAGGGGTATCACAATGAACCACCATGAAAAAGAAAAATGTCGCTCTCCTGATGCGAGCCACCGTCGTAAATACTGGAAATCCACATGCTGCCCAATATCGGTTTGTCCAATGGCGAAAAATTGCTGTCGCCATTCGGTATGATGTTCGAGTGCTCGGATGGCCTGGCTGATTTCGCTAAGCTTCTCGTATGGAAATCCATTTTTCAAAATGTGGGCAAGGCGTGCGCTGCCATCAAGGGTCACGCACCGGCTGATCAGGGGAAAAATGCCCTGGCTACCAAAAAGGTCAAGGTCCGATGCATAAGGATGTTTGGGATCATCGAATCGAGTTCCTGCATTGAAAAAATCAAACCGGTAGTCAATTGCGACCAATTCAGCCTCGATCAGCTTCAACCTGTTTTCCGTGGTGGCCATTTTTTTACGCAAGACCTGGTGACGTAGGATGAGCACATAAAAGCCGTAAATCCCCAAGTAGGTCAGTACTATACCCAGCCACAACGATATTTGGTAGCACAGAATTAGCAATGCAGCGAGCCCAATAAAATAAACCAGCCTCCATACACTGAACCACCTGTCTCTACGCTTTAAATGCTCAATCTGCAACGAGACCTCGGCCTTCATTTCATGGTATTCTGTCTCCTTCGTCATACTCACCACGGTCTTATTCTATGATTGCCACTACACGTGCCGGAGCAGCTGATGCGCCTTCCAGTTTTAGTGGAAATACACAGACTTTGAATCCATCCAAGGGCAAAGCATCGAGGTTAGCGAGCTGCTCGATATGGCAGTATTCCTTTCTGCGCCCTACCAGGTGGGCTTCCCAAAATAATTCTGGGTTGCCGGTGGCCTTGGCTTGTTCGATAAGGTAGGGTAGAGGGAGATCCCAGCCCCACTGATCAATACCCATCACTTTGATGCCCTGGTCGATGAGCCATTCCGTAGCCTCGGCAGACATGCCTGTCCCGTGGGTGAAAAATTTTTTGGTACCCATGTCGCGGTCGCGCCCGGTTTTTATCAGGATGATCATCCCTTTTTCGAGCGACAACCCATTGGTATCGAGAAATGAGCAAATATCCTCGGTCGTAATAGGGTCGAAGTCTTCTTTGTGTTTCATATCGATCACGAGACCAGGGCCATAGCACCATTCCAGCGGTATTTCGTCTATGGTCTTTGCCTTTTTTCCCTCACACGTGGGATGGTAATGCCACGGCGCATCCAGGTGTGTGGTGGAATGGACACCCATTTTTTGAATCACATCGTCTGCCCATCCTTCCCAGTCTTTCGGGAAAAGCTTGAATGGCAAACCGAAAAGTCTCAACAGCCACTTGGCCCGTCGGTGTGGCTTGTGTTTAATGCGCACCTTCATGAATGAAGGATCGCCTGGATTATAACGGATGGGTTTGGAGAGATCGATGAAACGCAAGAGGATCTAGATTAAGTGGATTAAGAAGTTTAAGTAGTATTGATTATTCTATCGTGTACTTCCATGCCTCGGGTTAACGAAAAAATTATTGGGAGGATGAATTTGATTTCTATTTATAAGTCTACTTAGGTCGCATCCTAGCCGCTAATTTCGATTGAATCATTGGGAGGGTGCTGGGTTCTGATTATTTGGTGATGATTTCAGATTCACAGTTTCTTTTCTACACTCAGCGGGTGACTTTCCGCACAAGGCTCGATTGGCTGGACAGGCCACCTGGTGTAAAAGCCTTCAATTTAATCACCTCCGTTTCGGTGCTCAAAGGTTCTGTATACAGGGTGGAGCTTGAATCTGGTTCGCTACCATCCGTTGTGTAGCGTATATCCAGACCCGGAAACCTCGTATTGGCTACGAGCATTCCATTTTCCACCTTGGCACCAGGAGGTGGAATGCGCATGTAGGTACCAATTTTTGTCTTTTCAACCCTCGGAATCATGCGCTGACCAATACCGTTGCAAAAGCGATTCCAGGCATCTTCGAAAAGTAAATCGGCGCGACGCTGGTCGGCCACAAGAGCCCAGGCTGGCTCTGGAGACCATGCTTTTTCTGCAAAGGCCACGATTTTTGGGAAGGCCATATAATAAAGATCTTTTTCTGTTTTAAGGGTCTCCGTCCATATCTGGCTTTGGATACCGGCAAAATTTAGTCTCCCTGAAGTTGTCAATTGCTCCCTCGATTTGAGATACTCAGCGGTTAGAGGTCTCCCATTAACGTCAGTTGTTGACCTCTTGTAAATATTCAAAGGTTCGGTTTCGTAGATCATTTTGGTATCCGAATATCCGGACCAACTCAGACCTTTTTCCATTACGCCACGATCATACGCCATGTCAAAGTAGTAGGCAGCAGAATTACACATAATTACCTCAAAACCCTGATTGGCAAGCTTGTAGGTCATATCATCTCTTCCCCAGCCGAGGACGGCATTCCAGACATAGGGGATGACATCCTGCCCAACAAGATCCTCATTGATTTCGATACCCTCATGACCTGCTTCGGTGTGAAGCAACACGATCTCTTCCCATCCTGCCACTTCGATGGATCTTGCATCGAGATAAGACTTGATTTTCATGAAGAACTCAGCAGGCAGGTCGCCTGAGGCATTTACGGTATTTGATTTGGAGAGATAAGCATCGCATACTGGTGACCTTTGCCATGCCCCGTAAGGAATCTCATCTCCCCCGGTATGAATCCTTTTCAAGGGCAAACCAGCCTGATCATATAGTTGCTCCAATGTTTCGATGACCTTGATCACAAATTTTTCTGCGCCCGGAAGACAAACGCAGATCACGTTGTCACTGTAATGCTGTGCACTGGAGTATACCGATTGGTCCTCAAAATCCGAAAGGAGGTATTCTATGGCCTCTGCTTCCTTACCAGCCTTCATCAGTCGGTGGTACCTGGACTCCATGGCTTTGATGGCGGCCCTTGCATGACCTGGGAACCCGATTTCGGGAATGACTTCGATGTGTCTTTGCTTGGCATAATTCAGAATATCGATAAATTCATTTGTCGTATAAAAACCACTACCGGGTGATAAATCAGGATCCGGTCCTGAACCATAGGCAGGGAAGAGGCGGTCATCCTCATCAGTCGTGTAACCCCTTCTTGCACCCACTTCTGTTAACTCGGGTAGACCCGGTATTTCGAGCCGCCATCCTTCATCGTCAGTGAGGTGAAAATGAAACTTGTTGAGTTTGTACTTTGACATTAGGTCAAGGTATTCTTTCACTTCTTCGACCGGGAAAAAATTTCGCGCTACATCGAGATGACATCCACGGTATCCAAAACGGGGTTGGTCGATTATCTCCTGGCAGCGGACAATGTTTCTTCCCTCGCTATTTGACTCTATAAGTTGTAGTAAAGATTGAATGCCATAAAAAATTCCAGAAGCTGTTGGAGCTTCAATATCGATGCCTTCAGTTGAAATGCGAAGATGGTACTGACCTTCCACTGCGTCTTCATCACCTGGAGTGAGTGATAATTGAATTTCCATTGCATCGGCTTCATTTTTCGATTCGATCCCGAAATCGTCCAGCAAGGCGGATTGCAATACTGTGGCTTCAAATTCGAGATCCGGAGTGTAAGACAATGTTACCGATCCCAATCCCAATGCGGGTTCTTTGGAATATTGTTGCTTTACAGGGCTGGGAAAAACCGTTTGTACTTCCGCGGCAGGAAGTATTGCCAACTGCTCATTGGATATATAATGACTCATTGCGTCAGCAGGTTGTAGTGCCTGGAGAGTTTTGTTGTCGAAACCTTTAATAACGACATTGTTCAAAGGTTTGGCCACGCCTTGGTATACCAGGAAAAATCCATCAGGGGCAAAACTTATTCTGGGCACCACGAAATTGAGACGGTAACGGAAAGTGTGGGATGCACCTCTGGAAATTCCCATAAAAAGATCCGTGGGGGACAGGACAAAGTAGTCGCCGGTGATGTGCCTAATGTTGAACTCAGGAGAGAGACTGCCATCCTGAGCATATCCCTCCATTTGGTTGTAGTGCAGTTCCCAGTCACCGGCGCCTAGGTCAAAAGATTCGCTGTTGATAATCGTCAGAGACACCTCCGAATAGGCCGGTGCAGCAAGGTTTATGCTTTCCAGTTCCCATTCGATATCTACCTGGTACGTCTTCTTTTCACCGCCTCCGGAATTTGTATCACAACTTGATAAATATAAACAGAGCATTGCTATCAATATGTACCTCATGGGTATTGTCTCATTAATAGATTTCGACCATCAATTCTATTTCAACCGCGATATTCCTGGGAAGAGATCCCATTCCCACCGCGGCTCTTGCATGCTTCCCTTTCTCACCAAAAACTTCTACCATCAGATCAGAAAAACCATTGATTACTTCGGGATGATTGGTAAAATCGGGAGTCGCATTCACCATTCCGGTTACTTTTAACAACTGTTTGACCTTGTTCAGATCACCAAGATATGCCTGTAATACGGCTAACTGGGCAATGCCCGTCAGGCGTGCAGCTTCGTAGCCTTCTTCTACGGTAAGGTCTTGTCCCACTTTACCAGTTATATAACCGCCCTGTGGCAAGCTGGGACCTTTGCCGGCGAGGTAAAGAATATTTCCAGCTTGACGAATGTTGACATAGTTAGCTACCGGATCCGACGGATCAGGCAATACGATATCCAATGAACTGAGTTTCGTTACATAGTCAACATCAGGAATTGACGAAGCTGTACTTTCACGGCTGCCTTGTTGACAGCAAGTTAGGCTAAGACTTAATAGTAAGATGCTAAGTAGACGAAAGGAAGACTGCATGATCGAGTTTTTGCGAAAGTACGTAATCACGAGATTCTTATAAAACTATTGAAGGCAAACCTAAAGGACCGTAACTTGTGATGATGATAAAGACAATGGTGTTATGTATATGGACCGTCCTATCCATGAGCAATGAAGAGCATGCCATTTATGTTTCCGTCATTGAAGCGGATATCGTCGAAGACAGGGTAGAAGTTGAAATCAAGGTGTTTGAAGACGACCTTAGAGATGCCTTGCGACCTACGTCCGATAGTTTGACCGTGGAAGAAAACCTGGTTTATTATTTTAACAAACACCTGACAATAGGCGGCAATCAAGGTCAGGCATCGTTGATAGATCACTACCAGGAGGGTGAAAGCTATCGCATTTTAATGAACTACAACTTAAACGAGGGTACGAACAAGATTGAAGTAAGCGCTTCATATTTCATGGAGTTGTTCCCCACCCAGCAAAACATATTAAAGGTATCGTTGCGAGAACACAAGGCTTATCACATCTTCAAGGCACCAGGAGATAAATATGTATTCAATTTTGCCCGCTAAAAAGATCCATCAGCGTGGCCGCATTGACCTGGATGCCTGTAATCAATGATTTTTCCGGTGCAGGATAGTAATATGGAGAATGCAGTCCTGGCAGATCTTTTTGCCCGAGTCTTTCGTCTGGAACGGTTCCGAGCCAGTATAGGACGGTTGGTACGTCATGCACTGTGCTTCCATATCTGGAGAAGTCCTCACCGACCATTTGTGGTTCTGCGTAGACTACATTTTGATCACCTATGGCTACAGATGCTGCTTTGCTAATTCTTGCTGTAAGCAACTCATCGTTGAAATTGGGAGGCGTGCGGCTTTCTGGTATCTTGACGACTGGCATCAGATCTTCAGGTAGCCCGGCGGCAATAGCTGCTCCTCTGGCAACTTCACGAATCCGGCGATGCACAAGGCTACGCACTTCATCCGTAAAGGTGCGAACGGTAAGTTGGAGATGTACTTCATCCGGTATGATGTTGTGTTTTGTGCCTCCTTTTATGGCGCCGACGGTGATTACGGCATCGTCAATAGGTTTCAAGTTTCTACTCACGATGGTCTGCAGGTCCATGACGATCATACTGGCGAGTACCACAGGGTCTATGGACATGTGTGGAGAAGCTCCATGAGCCCCTATTCCCTTTACATATATATCGATGCTTTCAGCACTGGCCATAGTGTAGCCATCGCTTATTCCGATTTTTCCTGCCGGTATGGTGGGATTGCAATGCAGTCCAATACCATAATCGGGGACGCCAAAGCGTTCATACAACCCTGCATCCAGCATCATTTTGGCACCTGCACCTATTTCCTCTGCCGGCTGACCGATCAGCATGAGGGTTCCCTTCCACGATCCCTGGTTTTCTGCCATATACCGGGCAGTCCCCAGCCATGTGGTCATGTGCATATCGTGACCACAAGAATGCATGGTGCCGGTTTTGGCGCCATTGTAATCAATTTCCACGTTGCTGGCATATCCCAACCCTGTCTTTTCATACATCGGTAAGGCATCCATGTCGGTACGATAAAGTACAAGGGGCCCTTCGCCATTCTTCAATATGCCTACAATCCCGTGACCCCCGAATTGTTCGGTGACCTCGTAACCCACTTTCCTCAGTTCTGCTGCAAGTAGTTGTGCAGTGGCTTCTTCTTCCAGAGAAATTTCGGGATTCTGGTGAATATGTTTATAAATATTGACCAGGTAGTCGATGTCATTAGGATTGTAATACGGTTCGTTCGGATGGCTCCATAGCACAAGGATTAACCAGGGAAGAAGATGGGTCATGGTTCTAATTTTTATATTACGAATATAAGTGGTTTAAGTAGTTTGATTTGTTACTGACGACTGACGACTGACGACTGACGACTGACGACTGACGACTGACGACTGACGACTGACGACTGACGACTGACGACTGACGACTGACGACTGACGACTGACGACTGACGACTGAC
>JBFKOL010000204.1:0-7610 GCA_041628815.1 Saprospiraceae bacterium
ACTCATTGCCTTGACTGCGACTGCGACACATGAAGTTCTTAGAGCAATTAAAATGCACCTGGGAATAGAGGATGCTCTCGTATTCAGCAAGAGCTTTCTCAGGCATAACATTTTCATTGAGCTGATAAATACAGAAAAGAAATTACAGGCAGTTGCAGATACCTGCCGCAAAACCGATGGTAAGGTGATTATATACGCTCGCAGCCGCCGACAAGTCCAAATGATAGCCAAGATGCTTGTGGAAGCCGGCCAGGACGCCATCTATTATCACGCGGGTTTGTCCTACAAGAATAAGAAGGAAATCCAGTCGAGATTTGAAGATGGTCAATTAAGAATCGTTGCAGCCACCAACGCTTTTGGAATGGGAATAGATATAGAGAATATCAGGTGCGTCATCCACTATGGACTTCCTCCCAGCATAGAAGAATACTATCAGGAAATAGGACGAGCTGGAAGAGATGGTAATCCTTCGCAGGCCGTACTTTTATACAACGAATCAGATACTTTGCGTCTCCATGAAAGTCATCTCCTCGATTATCCATCCATGTCCGATGTCGTTCAATTCTACAAGCGTCTTTGTGTCCATTACAACCTTGGAATCGGCGAAGGAAAAGGGAGGTCCTATACATTGGAAATAGACAAGCTTTCGAAAAAGTTGAACTTGAAGTCTAAAGAAGTGAATGGATTGATCCATGCACTTGGTGTACTGGGCCTAACTTCGACGGCAGAGGAGATAAAAGGTAAAGTATTCAGTCAAATGGCCGTAGAACCAGCCGTCTTAAGAGACCATCTGAACCCAACAATGGAAGGTGCCGTTCTCGAAGTATTGATCAGGAATTATCCTGGAATCTTCAAGGAATGGGTTCAAATCGACTACACAGGATTGACCAGGAGGTTAAAAATAAAGGATAGTGAGTTTTCGGATGTACTTAATTCGTTGTCCAGAAAAAGGTTGCTCAAAACCTATTTCCAGAACGTAGGTCCCCAGATTACCTTTCTGGAAAATCGTTTGGGGCAGCGGGATGTTGAGGCCAAAGCACCAGAATATCAGCACCTTAAAAACCTTCATCTCAAAAGAACCAAAAGCGTTGTCGATTTTATTCGCGACCCGGGCTGTCGTTACAGGTTTGTCTTGGAGTATTTCCAGGAAATCCTGAAAATCGATTGTATGCATTGCGATGCGTGTATCCAGGAAAGTACATCCTATACCACAGCCCAGTTACAACAGATGGACTCCCATGCTATCCAGCAGGTCTTAAAGCTTGCCGTCCGTTCAAAAAACAGACAGCTGGTAGACATGCTGCAGACCTTGCACACCGAAGGACTCATTGATATTGCCGAAGAAGATCTCCTGCAGCAATGACTGGAAAAGACATCGGTCATGTCTTTGTTATGACATCGGATTTCAAAACGGACCGCAGGATGCAGCGGCACGTCCGGTCATTGTCATCGCAATTCAACAAAGTCTTAATTATTTCTGTCGACAGGAATAAGGCAATGCATGCACCAGTTTCGGATCCCGATGAGAGCATCCAAGTAAGATGCAGGTTTTCGTCAGGACCTATGTTTTACTTAGAAGTCATCCTTCGCATGGTAAAAATTTTAAGGAAATGTAATTTCCCGTCTATGACCTGTGTAGATACGGATACTTTGCTGTGTGGCATGTATTTCCGTTTAACGAGGAAAGTTAAAGTAATTCTGGATGCGCATGAATATTTTACTGAAGTGCCAGAGCTGAAAGGGAAGAGGGGGAAAAAGTGCGTATGGCGATGGGTAGAGCGCTGGTCGATACCTAAGACTTCTGCAAGGTATACGGTTAACGATACTTTGGCCAGTCACCTCACAGAAGTGCACAAAAAAGAATTTAAGGTGGTTCAAAACTACCCTGTACTGCCACCATCCATTTCCGAGTGGAATCCTTCTCACACTTTCCGCATGGTCTATCTTGGTGTTCTCAACCAGGGCAGGGGCCTGGAAGAATTGATTGAAGTCATCAGAGATCTTCCGGGTGTTTCACTGGACCTAATAGGCGACGGTGATATTTCGGATGACCTTCAGACTTTGATTGATACCTTAAAACTGTCCGACAGAGTCATTTTTCATGGCTGGCAACCGCCGGAGTCTTTGACCGGCCTTCTGGCCAACAAGGATCTTGGCGTCAATATCTTAGACCCTAAGAGTCGAAGCTACCGCTATTCTCTTGCCAACAAATTTCTGGACTATGTACACGCGGGCATTCCCGTGCTTACTATGGCATTTCCGGAATACGTAAAATTGATGGAAGAGTACAATGTAGGGTGGTTGATAGATCATCTTAACAAAGAGCATTTGTCCTCGATGATCGATGCCATCAAGAGCAATCCCGTAGCCATCGCACAGAAGAAGGAGGTATGCCTTTTGTGCCGTGACAGGTTGCAATGGAAAGTAGAAGAACCTTCCTTGCTAAGCATTTATAAATCCTTCTTTCCCTAAATGTCTTTTTTGATCAGTTGATAATAAGCTATTGTAAGGAAAAGAAAAGTCCATATAATAGTACCAATCGTTGCTTCACTGTAGGACAACAGGAAATTAAAATCCAAGTCTTTTTTAGGAATGAGATCGGCAAAACGGTAGAAGGGTAGCGGCATGAGATCTTCTATGCAGTTGGAGGGATAGAAATTGATCGAGTTGTTTTTAGCTATCAACCGGAAGTGAATGGCCCATTTCAACAGTGCTTCTATCAGCATTATATAGGTGAGATAAGAAAGCACGGCCAGACCTGACCTGCGCATGACGAATCCAACGAAGAGTCCGAAACTCGTGTAGCCAAAGGACATGAGAAAAAACCGTGGTATGGCCCAACTGTTATCGAATGCATCTGAAAGCGTCCACCCTTCAGTATGATACATGCCAATTCCTAGGCAAATAGTCGCATAAAAAAGTGCGGATAGTATGCTGATGGCTATGATCGAATACAATTTTGCCAGGAAGTATTCCTTCCTCGTCATCCCGGTTATAATGTTCTGCCTGAAAGTCTTGTATCCCACCTCATTGGTAACCATAAAAACGGCTATGAGGCCCATAAAAAAAAACACGAGCCAGTTGCCGATGAATCCCTGGTAATCCCAAACTGTTGGAAATTCAAAGAAAACCCTGTTATCCGGCAGTGGTTCAGGGACATCTGTAAACTCCTTGCCGATGAAAATAACCGTCGGCATGGTCACCAGAAACATCATAGTCAGAAGACCAATAACGGCGCTTTTGTTGAACTTGTAATATTCCAGCTTAAGCAGTCTGTAGATTTCTTTCATTCTCTCAGGCGTCTTTGGTTATGGCAAGAAACTCTTCTTCCAGTCTGCGCTTCCTGGCGATAAAGCGGGTAGGCACGATACCTTTTTCGTACAGCGTCTTGCTGAACACTTCAATCTGTATTTTTTCATCGACCATACACTCGAACCATAGATCCTTCTTTTCAAAAGATTTGACACCCGGCAAGCTGGTAAGTACATCGGGCAGCAGGGAATTGTCAGAAGCGGCTACCTCGACAGTCGTATCATTGCTCAAGATGGCACCAACAGGCCCAGTAGCCAGCAACTTTCCCTTTTTAATGATAGCGACATGAGAGCATATTTTTTCGACTTCATCCAATATGTGAGAGGCCATGAACACCGTATTACCCATTTGAGATATTCTCAATAACAAAGCGCGTACCTCGGCTATACCCTGAGGATCAAGACCATTAGTAGGCTCATCGAAAATCAATACTTTAGGATCTCCAATCAACGTTGCTGCGATCGCCAATCGTTGCTTCATCCCTAAGCTATAGGTACGGAATGGTGATCGTTTGCGATGCGATAAGTCGACAAGATCGAGAAGTTCATCAAAGTCGCGTTTAGGAGCTTGCTTGATCTGCCTTACGATTTCGAGATTTTCAGTGGCATTGAGGTAAGGATAAAAATTCGGTGTCTCCAAAATTGATCCAATTTTGAGCCTGTATTTATCGCCATACTCGCCATCAAACCATTCGTAAGACCCTGAGTCCTGTCTCAAAATACCAAGGATGAGACCAAGAGTAGTCGTTTTCCCACTACCGTTCGGACCCAGTATACCGTACACATTCCCTTTTTCTATGGTCAGTGACAGGTCGTCGACGGCCGTAATTTTTCCATAGCTCTTAGAAAGGTGTTCAATCCGTAGAACTGGCATAATCAGGTTTTCGGCAAGATAGTTTTATCCCCGTTTCTACCGCTCCTCTTTAGATAAAAATTAAGGTTTCATAGATAAGCTGAATGACAGCAGGGGTTTGAGAGGATTTGAGAATGGAATCAAAACTCAGTGAATGATGGGTATCCATTAGAAAAATATACTATTCATTACCTGCCTATATCAACCTGGCTATTTCTCGTGCTTCTATTCGATTTCTTTCCTACAAGCCATCAATCGCATTTTTCAGAACAATTTCAAGGCTTCATTTCATGCATTCTTTTTCAAAATGCGGTATACTTGCGGAATAATGTCAACAACGATCACATACCACATCCATCATCATGGCTTCGGCTTATCTTGGTGAGCGTGGTTGTGTTTAAATCATACATTTCAGCCCGCTTGCTGTTAAATCAGGCGGGTTTTTTATTTGGTACTTATGAGTTTAAATATTGCAGTACAAAAATCCGGACGGCTCTACCAAGACACCGTTCAACTGTTGAAGGATGCAGGGATGAAAATCGACAATTCCAAAGACCAGCTGAAAGCGAAGGTGCGAAATTTTGATGCCTCTGTGCTCTTCCTGCGAAACTCCGATATCCCTCAATACTTGCAAGACGGTGTTGCGGATGTAGCTATAATAGGTGAAAACACCCTTTTTGAAAAAGAGGCTAAAGTCGATGTATATGAACGCCTTGGTTTTTCGAAATGCAGGCTGTCGATCGCTTTACCCAAAGGGGTGGCGTACAAAAGCATACAGGATCTTGAAGGCAAGCGAATTGCTACCTCCTATCCTGTTTCACTCATGAGATATCTTGAAAGAAAAGGTGTCCGTGCGCACCTTCATAAGATTTCTGGTTCTGTGGAGATAGCCCCTAACATTGGTCTTGCTGATGCCATCTGCGACCTTGTCAGTTCGGGCAGTACATTGTTTAAGAATGGTCTGGAGGAAAAGGAGGTCATCCTCCGCTCGGAAGCTGTGGTTGCAGCGAACCGCTCATTGGATACTTCCAAAAAAAAGCTGTTGAAAGAACTCATGTTCAGGATACGGGCTGTCATGAAGGCCAGAAACAACAAGTACATTTTGATGAATGTCCCTAATGAGAAAATTGATGAGGTAAGCCGAATCCTGCCCGTTTTAAAGAGTCCTACGGTGTTACCCCTTGTAGAGGCTGGCTGGTCTTCCCTGCACTCAGTAATCAGCGAAGAAGATTTTTGGGATGTGATCAATGAACTAAAATCACTCGGCGCCGAGGGCATTCTTGTAATTCCGATAGAAAAAATGGTGGTATGAGTCGTACCCTTTCCTTTTATGAAAACCCTCCACCGGATCGTTGGAAAGAGTTATGTCTGAGACCCGTGATGAATCATCAGGCCTTGGAGGAGATCGTTCGTGAGGTTTTTAGGCAGGTAAAAAATAATGGTGATGAAGCTTTGGTGCGTTTCACACAAGAATTCGATGGTGTTGGTTTGAACAGTTTATCACTACATGAAGAAGAAATCCTTCAGGCGGGTAGTCATCTTCAAGCTGACCTCAAAGCGTCCATTGATGCAGCATATCACAACATTTTTACTTTCCACCAAACACAGATCGAAAAGTCCTCCATCACAGAGACATCAGAAGGTGTTTTTTGTTGGAGAGAATCCCGGGCCATAGAACGCGTAGGGCTCTATATACCGGGAGGTTCAGCTCCATTGTTCAGCACCGTTCTGATGCTGGCCATACCAGCCCAGATTGCCGGATGTGAGGAAGTGATTTTATGTACCCCACCATTAAAGGATGGCACTGTGCATCCCGGCATTTTATATGCAGCTTCGCTGTGCAGCGTCAAGAAAATATTCAAGGTTGGAGGAGCTCAGGCAATAGCAGCTATGGCCATTGGCACCAATTCCATACCTTCTGTATACAAATTGTTCGGCCCTGGCAATCAATATGTCACAGCTGCCAAGTTGCATGCGATGGGGATAGGAGTAGGTATAGACTTGCCGGCCGGACCATCGGAGGTCCTCGTTTTCGCCGATGACACAGGAATTCCCGATTTTGTCGCTGCAGACCTGCTCTCACAAGCAGAACATGGAGAAGACAGCCAGGTGCTTCTTGTCACCACGGATAAGCATTTAGCAGGTAAGGTAGAGAATTCCCTTGCACGACAATTGGAAAACCTTCCAAGGAAAAATATTGCCGCTGCAGCGCTCAAACACTCGAAGGTCGTGTTTTTTGAAAACGTTGATTCAGCGTTTTCATTTATTAATCAGTATGCGCCGGAGCATTTCATCATTTCTTCGGATCACGCCAACAACTACATAAAAAAGATTAGGAATGCGGGATCGGTTTTTCTAGGGCACTATACACCGGAAAGTGCAGGAGATTATGCTTCCGGCACCAATCATACGCTCCCTACAGGAGGCTATGCACGTACCTACAGCGGTGTTTCGCTGGATTCATTTATTAAAAAAATCACGTTTCAGGAGATTTCACCCGGCGGCCTACATACGCTAGGACCTCATGTTGTTAATATGGCACGTGCAGAACACCTGGAGGCTCATGCAAGGGCCGTAGAAGTGAGACTTAAAGGAATGATCTCATGACAATTTCTGACCTCATACGGCCCAATTTGAGAGATCTGAAACCTTACAGCTCTGCCCGTGCCGAATACAGCGGATCAGCTGAAATATTGCTAGACGCCAATGAGAACCCCGTTCCTACCGATGTAAACCGTTATCCTGACCCTACACATCGATTGTTGAAAGAATCGATCGCGACAGATATAGGTGTACCCACAGATAATATTGTGGTAGGCAATGGATCGGATGAGATCATTGACATGATCATTAGGGTCTTCTGTATTCCCGGATTAGATAAAGTGAGAGTCATCAACCCGTCCTTTGGAATGTATGAAGTGGCTGCAAGAATCAATGACGTGTCAATAGAATATGCAGATCTTGACGAAAATTTTCAATTGGTTGCAGACCGCTGCCTGGAAGGTCAGACCTCCCATCATAAAGTACTGTTCCTTTGCTCACCCAACAACCCTACAGGCAATAGTCTTGATCCCGATACAATGAAAGGAGTAATGGCTGACTGGAAAGGTATTGTCGTCCTCGATGAGGCCTATATAGATTTTGCCGATCAGCCTTCTCTTGCATCATCTTTGGCTGACTTCCCCAATCTCATCATTCTTCGCACTTTTTCTAAGGCTCTTGGTGCAGCTGGGTTGCGCGTTGGCTTCGGTCTCGCGTCAGCTGAGATCATCCAGGTCCTTCATAAAGTAAAGGCACCCTACAATGTCGGAAGCCTGGTACTTCGAAGAGCGCTCGATATATGGAATGCAAAAGGACTTCGCAGGAGCAGCATTGCGATGTTGAAAAGCCAGCGCGAGTGGTTAATATCCCATCTGAGAGACCTCGATTTTGTCTTGAAAATTCAT
>JBFKOL010000205.1:0-7608 GCA_041628815.1 Saprospiraceae bacterium
GGAAAAAGCCGATCTCCGTTTGTTCACTGAAGGGGTTGGGTTTGTTTTGGTACAGCGTCAATCCTACGGTCTCGTCGCGGACGGTACCCACTTCTATTTTCTGTGATGCCAGGTCGCTGTCGTACCATTCGTTGTCCCATTTCGCCAAATCGAGCGTCATCTGACCATCTATTTCCGGTCTAAGATCAAAAATTACCTGGAACAGGGGTTCTTCTGTATTGATTTCAGCACCCCTGGCATCCATCCATAACAATTTGACGAGGCCCTGTTCAGATTTTATCTGTTCGGGATGTACGGTAACCTGACCATTTTCAATGCCCTTGAATTCCATGGTGGCAGGATCGAAGGTGAAAGCTATCTGGAAGCCATGTGCTTGGGATTGCTCCGAAACAAATATTCCATAGGATTGTTGACCATTCGAGCCTGATGCGGTTGTGATGTTCAACGACTTGCTGCCATATGTCCTTCCCTTAGCCGTTCTTGAATTTGCCACGGCATTTTGATCCAGGTCTCCCACTTTCACACCTATAAAGTTGTTGGAAGTCATGCTCTTGTCAACATGATTCAAGATGATGGATTCGTCAAATGGCCACGGGTATGCCGGATTATCAAACTCGAAATGTTCCGGGATAAAGCGCCATGAGTCGTTGCCA
Organism: Saprospiraceae bacterium; assembly: GCA_041628815.1. GTDB lineage: Bacteria > Bacteroidota > Bacteroidia > Chitinophagales > Saprospiraceae > JBFKOL01. The sequence goes on from JBFKOL010000205.1 coordinate 654, forward strand.
GGAAACTTGGCGATATGTCCAAGGATGAGCCTTCTCAACAGAACGAGGTCGACAGAAGATACCCTCCGGTCGTCGTTGGCATCGGCAGCTATATATTTATAAGGAGTGTCAAAGACTCTTGTCCCTAGGATATGTTGTTGGATCAGGATAAGGTCGAGTGTGCTGATGCCATTGGCATAATCACTTGTTTTAACCGGCTTTATGGCATAATCGTATGCTTCTGTAACATCGTTGAAGACATATTCACCCGTATACGGTGTCATTTGCTTATCGTCGGTTTGCATTTCAAGATTGGATATATGTACTTCTGCCTCTTCGATGGCATCCTTGTTGACGGTACGTACATTGCCCGATACGGCGATGGATGCTCCGACTACACCACATACGTTGAGCGGATCGCGGACTTCGTAGAAGACCGTACAAAAATCGCTGTTGCCTTCATTATCCCTTACCCAGAGTTCCAGCTCCTGTACACCTTGGTCGGCGCATCCAAACGTCAAAGACGGTGTAGGTGATGCCGCGCTGCCCGCCAGTCGTATCCTGTATTCTAAATTGGAATCACAATTGTCCGTGCTTCCTCCATTAAGTTCACTTGCCTGTACTACGACCTGTCCGCTCACCTGGCTGAGATTGCCTCCGCCGGAGCGGCATATGGGTGTAGGGTCCTGGTCATCGCTTACCTCAAAAGACTGTGTTTCGCGGGTGGTATTTCCACAGTGATCAGTGACCTCCCAGCGTATGAGATAGGTACCTACATCCAGTGTACGCTGAAAAGAAGCTCCTGACGTGCGCGGGATAACAGGGATCGCAGTACTGCCAAAAATCACATCGAGCTGGTGGGTCCACCTGAGCTGGTTGGGTGAAGTACAGTCGTCCGTGGCCTGGCCGGCAGCTCTCACCTGTGCGCGACAGTTGTTCTGATCGTCCTGGATATCGATAATACCTGCAATCAACCCAAATTTGGGTGCATCAGAATTTTCAATGTGTATTTTCTGTACGTGTGTCCAGATTCCTGTGTTGCTCGAAGGATCGGCATTGAACTGGCACCAGTCTATGACGGTCCACCTACGCAATACTTTCCTGCAGAATCCGCTGACATTGTCGAAGACTTCATCCTCATGGGTCGCAAATATGTTGGAGCACGGTCGGTTTTGATCAAACAAATTGTTTTTTTCACTTGGAAGGGGTCCAAGATCTTCACATGACGTGATGTTGCGGTCACCAGGCCAGTTGATGTCGCTCTTAGCAAAAGGATCAAGATTGGAAAATACGATCCTTTCTGAGCAGATCACTTCTTCTTCACCCGTGAAGTTGACGTACCATTCCACATCAATGTATCCATTTCCGCACTCATCTATTGCTCTGCCCGTTTCCCTGACATTCACGCCCAGGCTGCCCTGGAGACAAGGATTCGTTGAAGAGACTGTAGGTTTTGGTAATGTGTTGATGTTAAAGCCTTCATAGGTACGGCAGTCTTTAACACCTGGATCAGGTGGACAAATGATGGCAGGGCCGGCTCCTTTGAACTGAACCATGGCTTCTGCCATACAAGTACTCTTCCTGCCGGTGCCGTCGGTCACTTCGAGTTCGACCATGATGATCTTCCCGACATCTGCACAGCAGAATTTAACAAAGTCGTCCCAGTCGCTGGGTGTCGGACAAATCGACGTCTGCCGATCCACCCTTCTGACCTTGTAGGATACGATTCCTGAACAACCGTCAAAGCTGCCGTCGTCAAAAGATATCGCGAAGACCTTACCGAGGTACTGATCGTTAAGCGTGACCACGGTGCGGTGATCGCAGACGGCTACTGGGTCGTCAACATCTATGACGTAGACGCAAAAGGAGTCTATGCGCTCATTGCCACATACATCCTCGATCACATACTTTACGGTACTTTTTCCTATCGGAAATATGCGTGATGCTGATGTGACATTCATCCCTCTCGGCCCGCCGAAAGCACTGAAATCGTCGTCACCAGGCTCTCTTACAAAGATAGACCACGACCAGTCGCTGCATTCATCATCCGACACATCCGGTGCCGGCAGGACGACGGAAGCGTCACATGTCCACGGATTGGCTTCCACATCGCGGATGTCATTGGGAACGGTGGCGATAATGCGGTCGTCGACTACCTTAATAACCTGATAATAGAACTCGGGAAATGAAGCATTGCACCAGTCTATTACGGTCCATTTCCTAACGATTTTGAACGTACTACCGCAATCCGGGTAATAGATGTCCTGGTAGGTCAGCTTGAAGTTGCAAAGGAAATAATCGCGCAGATCCTTTCCATTGATGTTGGGTTTGGATCGGTTTCCGTCCAGCAACATCAATTCTTCGGCGCTCGGAAGGCCGTCTCCATCTTTGTCCCAGCTACCATAACATTTCAGGGCTTTGTTGTCCTTATAGTTGATGGGTGCGTCGACGTCGGCGAAATTCGCTCTTTCATAGTAAATGGTATCTACACAACGCGTGGCGTTAAGACTTTTATCGAGGGCATCGTAGACAACGATCTGTACGGCAGAAAACGGGCCGTTGCAATTCCGGTCGAGTGTGTTGGAAATAATGGAAATACTAATTTCTTCATTCCCGCAGTTGTCAACGAGATTGGCTTCTATCCTCGACTTCAGGTGTGCCCTGAGTTTGGCTTCGTCGCGAGCATTTTCTTCATCGTAGCACGGAATCGTATCATTGGGCGGGCAGATGATCTCTGGAGGCAGTTTGTCTTCGAGCAAGACGTAGGACCAACAGCTGTTTTGTGGAGGTCCGCCTTGCTGGAACAACCGCACTTTGACGTATTGACCGATGTACTGGGCACCGAGCTTTGGCGCCGTATTTATCTTACTGCCATTTTGATCAAACAACTCAATACCGTATACACATCCGGGAGGGACCACATCGGCACCTTCAAGGATGATATCTGGTGTAATGGTCGCCATACACATGTTGTTAACAGACACGTGCACGGTATCGTTGCAGTTGAACAGACACTGGGCCTGTATCCTGGAAAGACCGGCAAGACTCCAGAGCCCGGCTATCAGGAGGACTGTGGATGCAAGTTTTGATTTCCTCATTGTCGTATTCTTGTTTAGAGTCTTCAACTCTTGAAGAATACAGCGGGATTAGGGTGTATTGGAGAAAGATGTGATAACCGGGGGGATGGCGTATTTTAGACCAGCTGGTGGTCGATGGCAAACTTGATCAGGTTGACCGTATTGCGGACACCCAGTTTGCGCATGATATTTTTCCTGTGTACACCAACCGTCTGGTCGCTTATGTACAACATTTCGGCGATCTCCTTATTGCTCATAGCTTTTGTAATGAGCTCGAGTACTTCCTGCTCCCTTTTGGTCAATTTTTTTCTCAACAGGAAGCGGTCCTCGAAAAAGCGCTGGCTTTTCTTTGCGGAACCGTTTTTCTTGGGCGTAATATTCAGGCCAGAGGCCAGGAAAGTGTTGCCCAACATAATTTCATTAACGCACTCGGTTAATTCTTTCAGGTCATTGAATTTGCTGTAATAGCCGTCGGCTCCGCTTTGAAAAGCTTCTTTGACAAATTTGTGATCGGTATAACCGCTGAGAATGCATATCCTCATTTGTGGGAAATGCGTTTTAAGTTTCGGGATAAGGGACAACCCATCTTCATCCGTAAAATTCAGCTCCATGAACAGCAGGTCGGCCGGGTTTTCCAGCAGCACCTCTGTCAACTGTCTTGCGGAGTTGGCTTTACCTACAATCTTCACTTCCGGGTAATCAATTTCTTCCAGCACGCGTTCAAAACCATCGAGGAACAATTGCTGGACATCTGCAAGAACGGTATGAATCGGAGTCATCTATCGGTTTTTGTAAACTTGGTAAATTGTAAATTACATTTTCATTACTAAGTAGACAAATTGAGTGCCAAACTACTAAAAACTAAGTATAGGAATTATATAATTTTAATCATTATATGAATCCGCCTTTAAAACAAGGCTTTCGCCATCTCTTGTCACGGTGTACTCAAATCCCTGTTGGATCGCATATGCCCCCACATTGCCCATTTTGTCCATAGCCACAAAGCCGACCTGGACATCGGCACCGGGGGATCTTTCCACGATGCGCCTCACTGCGTTTTCGCAGGCTTGCTGAGGATTTTGCCCGTTGCGCATGAGTTCGACAATGAGAAAAGAACCCACGATTTTGATGACTTCTTCTCCCACACCGGTTGCGGTTGCCGCACCTACTGCATTGTCTACATAGAGGCCTGCGCCGATGATGGGCGAATCCCCAACTCTTCCCGGCAATTTGAACGCCATCCCGCTAGTCGAACATCCTCCGGACAAGTCGCCATTTTCATCTCTTGCCAACAACCCTATGGTATCGTGGTTGTCTGCTGCCTCATGATTTTTAACCCATTGCTGCCATCTTGCGCGAGCACTATCCGTTAGCAATTCGACTTTTTCATAGCCATGCTGCAAGGCAAATTCATAGGCACCGTCTCCAGATAGCATGACGTGGGGAGTGCTGTCCATTACCAGCCTGGCAATGGATATAGGGTGAAGGATGTTCTGGAGGTACGTAACACTTCCGGCATTGCCCATGTGATCCATGATGGAAGCATCGAGTGTCACCCTCCCTTTGGCATCTGGCAGGCCCCCAATACCCACCGAAGAATCTTCAACGTCCAGCTCTTTTTTGCGAACACCTGCCTCCACTGCATCAATTGCGGAGCCTCCATTATTGAGCACGCTGAAGGCTTCTTCATTGGCAACCTTATTTGGCCAGGTGGATACAACCAGAGATTTAGAATCAGTATTCGAGGCTGTTTCTGCCCCTGGTTGTTGTTGGCAAGATAACAAGAGAATACAGCAAAATATTATGCCAATAATGAATGGATTAAACCGCATGTATTTCATAGTGAATATTAGACAAGACCGGTTGCCAGCGATCAGTTGACTATTACGCGCAGGATCTTGTATTCAAGTTGACCTTTCTCCAGGAGAAGATGGTATACTGCTCCATCGTATGTATCCGCGATATTGACAGGTATGAAGTTATCTCCTGTCTCCATCCGATGTACTGTACGCGATACAATGCGTCCCTGGAGGTCAAAAATTGTCATTGAAAGATCATACCCATCTGCCGCGTAAACTTTGACTTCAAAAACGCCGTTTGACGGGTTGGGGTACAGTGCAGCGCTCAGCGAAATTTTCTCCACTTCCGGACCTCGCTCGATCAATTCTCTCGGCATTGCTTTGAAGACATTCTTCTGCATAATTTCGATATCCGTATTGCGCATGATAATGTCGCGCATGGTGGTATTACGGATTTCTTCCAGCTCTTCCCTACTGAGTCTTTTGTCGGCTTCGTAGTAATACCTGTCACCGTCGCGCAATACCTGGAATTGCCTTTCGACAATGTGCATAATGGTGCTGCCCATGATGGCACCAGGCATGTAATCTTCTGCCAACATACCCACCCAAGGGTCAATGTTGTCTATACTGCCATAAAGTTCTGTCAACTCTTTTTGAACGCGTGTATCAGAAGTGACCTCTGACAAGGATTTCAGCCGCGGCAGTCCTATGTCGGACCGAATGGTGTTGTAGTCGGGCAGTCCGCGTTCTCTTCCTCGATTGATGTTAATCGCTGCAAGGTCCAGTCCTCCCTGGCTTGGTGGACCAAACAAGAAATTGCGGACATCATCGATGACCTTGCAGTCGAGTTTTTGTTGCACCTGGGAAGCCATTCCGCGGAGGTAGGGTTCTATGCCTCCAGCCAGCGACACTGCTATTGGATTGAAGAAGGCATCGCGAAGAGAAATGTGCCCGGAGGGTATTTCTTCGCCATCGGTTTGCAACCGCAGGATGTTGCTGCTGATAAGGGTATGCCCCATCCTGAAAGCTGCGGCGGAAAACACGTTGGAAATCTGCGGATTTACTTCGGGGCGGTAGCCTCGGTATGTGGGCAGTGTGACGCCCATTGCGGGGAGCCATTCGTTGTACAGGATGGACTGGAGGTACGCTCCGACCCAAAGTCGTGCTTTCTGGTATATTTCTTCATCGGCCAGGTCGGGATTCTGGTTCTTGATTTCATCGCAGAGCCGGTTGTGCTCCCTAACGAAAATGGTATGCATCGCAAGCAGCAAAGGATTTTCGTTGGCCCGAAGGTCTCCTGCCACAAACAATTTGGTCCCTGACCTTGTGTCGTCGGCCATAAACGGTGCTGACGGATCTTTCGGTGCATTGAATTCACCGGTTGTGGTATTCCACGGCAGCAGGTTGCCTTCAGAAGTTTTCAGTTTTCCGTCGGTATATGTCCTAAGCCAGCTGGCCCTTCGCTCATCCGAACCATAAACCGAGGACGCATCAACAAAGGCTGTTATACTATTGACGTACTTGCGTGGATTTTCGGGCGCAGTACCAGTGCCTGCCATGGCTGCTGAACGAAACATCGCCATGGGAGCACCTCCCGGTGTAAACACCTTATCGCCGTCGGGAATCGGTATGAACAAGGGTTCCGTTGGATCGCTTTCAACAAGCGATATATCGTGATCAATGAATTGGCCGAATACCCACACAAAATCGCTCAGATTGTATTTGTCGAATATCGCATCGGCCTGGGAAAACATGTGGTTGCTAATGTAACGGGGATTTGGGCGATTCATGCCATTCATGGCTGAAATCCCGTCTGAAAATCCGTTGGAAGTAATTGCCGAAAGTTCATGGCCCTCTGCACCCCATTCGGGATTGAAAACGTTGTTGAATGTTCCGTCAACAGACCGCACTGCCTGGGCTGAAACGAGCACTACCGATATCAGCACTGTAGCCAGGGTGAAGACAATTCGGGTCATGGGCAATCTAGTTATCACTTCAGTTGCTGCAAAAGCAAGGCCAAATATAGCATTAAATGCGTAAAATTCGCGTTAAGTGAATCCATAAATCTGCAAACTCCGTGACATATGAGCCAGGGGGTGA
>JBFKOL010000206.1:0-7596 GCA_041628815.1 Saprospiraceae bacterium
AGTTAATAATCTTGAGTATTCGACCGACTGCTCACCATGCAAATTTTTCGTGATAGTCTGATTCTCAAACAATAATGGCACCGCTTTTTCATATCGGCCCATATAATTGAGCAGCCCCGCAAGATTGCGTTGACGTAGTGCATACCTTTCATTCTCTTTGCCAAAATTCGCTTCAGCATTGTACAAAGCTTCGCTGTAATTTTTCAGCGCCTGCTCATAGTTGCCCATTGTCCTCTGAAGACCGGCCAGGTTATTTTGATAGATCGCATAAGTTGTGGAGTTCTTTCCTAAAGCTTTTTCAGTAATTTCAAGAGCTTGTTCATAATATTGTTTTGCTTCTGATAGCTGGGCTAAATTCCTGTAAACCAAACCCAGCGAATTCGACCATGTCGCCAATAATTTGGGATCATCACCATCATATTTCAAAGTATAGTCGTAGATTTCTTGATGGACAGGCAGAGCTGCCTGGTACTGGCCACTTCTACGGAGAGCTTGGGCATAAAATTTCAAGATGTTTATGTAAACAGGATCGTGTGGCTCATAAATGCGCCTGGCGAGGCTCACTGATTTTTGATAATAGTCGCTGGACTCCTGATATTTTTTCATGGTCAGTAAAACATATCCAGTATTGTGCAGGCTTTCGACATGTTCCTTGGAGGACATGCCGAAACACGACTCCGTGGTTTTAAGTAACTCATGCGAAAGATTGAGGGCCTCTTGATAGGATCCTGCAGCAAAAAGGGTTTCTAGTTTGTTATTCAAAGAATCGAGCGACGTGGAATCGCAAGGAAGATCCTTGATGTCCTGGGCAAACCCAGCTTTCGAAACAAATAGGATCGTACAAAATGCGAGCAGGGAATAAATATGGTTCATACTATCCGAATAAGAAGTTGGACCCTTTCAAACATACTGAATTTAATCTTTAGGCAATCAGTGCGTGAGTTGCAAAGCTGGTATCCCCACCTGCAACTGAAATATTTTAGTAGAATTTATTTTAAATTTTGAAATTTATTTTCACAGATCATCCAAGTACACGTGTCATTGACATTTAACCAACTAAAATCATTGCACTACCGTTCTTTTGCCAAAGTGGCCATCCTGCCTTACATCGGTGGCACTCTTGCACACATCCTGAGATTGTTTTACCAGTTTCCACTTGGAGAAGCTCCCCACTGGATACATTGGGCCATTGTGTTGATCGGAGGTTATGCTTGGTCAGGATTTGTCCTGTATAGCGGTATCGTGCAATTCAAGGGTATTTGGGACAAGATACTTTACTGCCTTGTAATCTTCCATCTTGGCGGATCTGTCGTCCTGCATGGTTACTCTTTAACTACCCATAGCAATCAATGGATGACCGTCTTTTCATTGCAATACAGTTATTTTGCCGTTTTATACTTTATCGTGTTGGGAATCTATTGTTATCAACTTAGCAGAAGAGCACAATTTCAGCATAACTGATTTGGCCGGTACTATTGATTTCAGATAAAATCACATCGATAGTATCCTCCTTTTTATCTATAGGGTTCTGTTTATAAAACAGGGCCATACAATCTATTAGTGTCCAAGGAATCCCCTGAAGGTTTTATTCAGTCCGTCTTAGTCCTTTCCCGTGCAAGTTCTTTCTTGATGGACTGGATCTCTTCCGACAGTTGTTGTATCAGAACCTGCTGTTCTTTTATGGAATTGACCAGGATGGGAATCAAACGATCGTAGCGAACGCCTTCGATCTGACCGTCAAGATGGGTGGTTAGTCTTTCGTCGATTTCGGCGACTTCTTCAGCGATGAACCCGAGGTCCGATTTCTCACTTTCCTTCCAAATGTAAGATACAGGTCTTAGCTGTTCCAGTAGTTCCAGCCCTGCAGTGTAATCCTGGATATCTTTCTTGTACCTGACTGACGACGCACAAACGGAAACCTCCTGATCGTCGTTCCAGCACAGTTCATAGGGAGCTGTGCCGGCCAGGTTTTTGATGACGACCCTCCCGTTGCCACGGATAATCAAGCGATCGTGATAGGTGCTTCCATCGTAATGTGCTATGAAAAAATTGGGGAAGCTACCTGGATTGCCACGCCCGGATGCGAGGTTGATCCCTACAGTACTTAGGTCTGCCTCCAGGTACAAGTCGGCATTGCCAGAATTGGCATATACACCCAGGTCTGCCTTGACCAGTGGTGCATTACCCACATTTAAGGTACCGGGAGCAATGGTTTTGTCTTCCGGCCTCCCCAGCATAATGGTATTGCTGGTCGCCACTACCGCATTCGCACCGATTGCCGTTGCGTAGTTCAGGAAACCATTGGATGCCCCAGCATTGTATCCGATTGCAGTATTGTAATCTCCCGAAATGTTGTTGTCACCGGCTGCCGACCCGATGAAGGTATTGTTGAACCCAAAAGTATTATTTGTCCCGGACTGGCGGCCTACAAAGGTGTTGTGAAGTAAAGACCCGGAAACATCTTTTCCCGCATCTTTTCCAATGTAGGTAGAAGTATGATCATTCGGGTGGTAGGATTCCAAAAAACCTTCCAACTGAATCTTGTTGACCTGTGAAAAGCACAGATGTGACAACAGGAATAAGATAGCATGTACTAATAGACGATGAACAGAACACATTTTGGTAATATTTTACAGCTCGAATAATTCGAAATTTTGAAATAGTATCAATCCTGAAGATATCAATTATGCGTAGGATGAGATGATTACATGACTTATCGGGCAAATGCCCGTCGGCCTATGGCGGGATTACTCCAACAATGATTTGAGAATGATGATTCATGGATGAAGATTGATGATCGATCAAAATCATCAATTACATCAGTTCCTCTACTTCATTGCACCAAATCCCTTGCTAGCTCCACTATTCTTCCGGCATACTACTGACTTGTACTTTCAATAGAGCCTTGATTTCCGCCAATTCCTGTTTTAATGAAGCAAATTCTGAATCCTTTTCTTCAAACTTGTCCTGGAATTCCTGCCGCATGGTTTTGATTGCTTCTAAGAGCAGCTGGGCCATTTTAGTATAACACATACCCTTCATTGCCATTTCCTTCTACACCATTACCAGAATTGCCGCAGTCGCAAATGGCAGTCTCCCGCCGGGAATTGAATATTACCTCAACCTTTTGTGTCATAGATGGTACGATAAAAATGAAAACAACAATGAAGTTGTCAAATAGGAGGTATTATGATTTATGCTTATCAAATAAACGTTTCGGTAGGTTTTAAAAACCCTCAATTCCCTTCATGCTTATGTATGCTGTTATGTACATGGAAATTCTGCTCATCATAGTAATAACCTCAGTACCCCAAAGTGTGAACACTACGCGTCCATCGCATAAAAACACATCCCTCAAATTAAAATTTTACTTAACATCTATCACTTAAACATGAACATCACTTTCTCATCTGATTAAAATCAACGCAATGATATCTAATAGGGTTTAATATGAACTCCACAGTTCGTAAAACCAAAAAACTATGGGAAATAAGATGCTCATCTTATTCCTGCCCTTATTAGGTTGCTTTGTCTCATTGTTTGGTCAGGAATCCATTATAGTAGGGAACGGTGATTTGATAACAAACAATCAAGATCCATCCCCGATCAATATATATTTCAAAAGCCGCAGAGTACAAATTGTTTATAAGAAAGTTGAGTTAAATGCAGCTGGATTCACAGAAGGATATATTTCCAAAATCGGTTTTTTTGTTGTTCAAGCCCCTACCTCCAGATCCCTGCCAAATTTTTCTGTTCGAATGAAAGGAACATCATCTATCAACGCAGGGCAATTGGATAATGAAGGACTAACCGATGTTTTTTACTCTCTAGAGCATACCCCTGTCAATAATGCCTTTGATGAAATCACCCTTGACAAACCCTATTTCTGGAATGGAGAAGAAAACATTCTGATTGATGTATGTTTTGGCATCCTGGACAATTACTTTTCAGAAGGCACCGTCAAGTACGATACGGCTACCAGTGGGATGTATAGTATACAAAATGACAATCTCAATACGTGCGACCAGACAAGTGGCACTGTGTTCGATATTAAACCACAATTATTCCTGGAAATATTCGAACAAAAACCAAATGATATAGCCGTGACCTCTCTGATCAGCCCGGTAGATTTTTGCAGTGGCAATAATGAAATACAAATTCTTTTGACCAATTATGGAACAAATATCAATACAGCGGTCGACGTAAATTGGACTTTCGACGGTCAACTTCAACAGCTCATCACTCATTCGAATTCCATCAATAATCCTTCTTCCGGAGACAATACGGCTATCGTATCTCTTGGCACGAAGAATTTCGAACCGCGAAAGAGGCATGAGATTGTGGTATGGACATCAAATCCTAACAACTCAGTCGACGGCAACACTTTCAACGATACATTGCAAGTCACGCTGGCTGCAGGGTTTGAGGGCACCTATACAATCGGTGGGACAGATCCCGATTATGCGTCGATAAGCACGGCAATTGAGGACTTGAATGCCTTTGGCGTCTGTGGCGACGTGACCCTAAATATACGTGATGCCTTTTATAATGAACAGTTTGAAATAAACAAGATCAAAGGTGTTTCAAGCAGCGCCACAGTCACGATCCAAAGCGAAAGCCAGGAAGCAGAAAATGTTGTGATTAGCCATTCCAGCGGTTTTGACAACAACTTTGTCGTCCGGTTAAATAACAGCGAATGGATTGTCTTTAAAAATCTGACAATTGAGGCTACCGCTACATTTTACAGCCGTGTTTTAGAACTGTCAGGCAGTCCATCTAACCTCCAATTCGAAGGAAACATTTTCCGGGGAATAAACAGCGAACTTATTTTTTCTAATTTGTCAACTTCCTTTGACAACTTAAGATTTTTCAACAATACCTTTGTTTCAGGTTCCAGTGGCATTTCCCTATTTAGCCAGGCAACCGACCTTTCAAGGGGGCTCATAATATCTGGAAATAAATTCCAAAATCAGTCAAACAATGGCCTACGCCTGACTTATTTCGAAGCTCCGGAAATAACGTCGAATGTCTTTTCCTCGAATACATCGAGTTTCTATGAAGGAATAGTACTCAGTAACTGTTCAGCCAATGCAAGAGTCATAGGTAATCAAATATTTCACATTCAATCAGGTAGAGGGATTTATGCTTCTAGTCTTCTGGGTAATGAAGGAAACATTGCCGTCATCGCCAACAATTTTGTGCATATGATAGGCACAAATTCCATTCAGGGGATTTACTCGGAATTTGGCGAGTATCAATTGATCGCCTACAATTCTGTAAATATTTTAAATACCAACGAGGATAGTAGGGCATTTCAAAACCACTTCGGAAGCAATAAAACTGTAATCAACAACATATTTTCCAATGAAGGAGGCGGTTATTCCGCCCATCTGTCAGGTAACGAACCATTTATACAGTTCGATTACAACGATCTCTATACTTCGGGCGAATTCATTGGCATATATGCCGATGAAGATTTGATCGATCTGCCCATGTGGCAATCCACAACAGGCCTGGATAGCAATTCAATTTCTGAAATTCCAATTTTTCTGGCCGACACAAGTTTCAGAACTGTTCAAATCGCCCTCAACGCAAAAGCTTTACCAACTAATCTGGTTACAACTGATTTGGAAGGAGATTCAAGAAGTGCTATTAGTCCTGATATCGGTGCAGACGAGTTTGATCCTCCTACGATAGATGCGGCTTTGATAGATCTCAAGCCGGTTACATTTCCATTTGATGTAGGTATGCAGGAAATAGTGGTGGAACTTAAAAATTTTGGCGTCGATACCCTCCAGTCCGTTACAATCCAATGGACTTTGGATGGGCTAATTCAAAACAACGTGGAATGGACAGGGACTCTGGCCTCAAGTGAAACGGAAGCAATAAGTCTTGGCCATGTAAATTTTGATTTGGGAGTGCCGAGGAGAATTGAAGCTTGGTCATCGAATCCTAACAATATCGCCGATGTGATTACTGTCAATGATACCGTTCGTATTGAAAGCTTGTTTGCTGGCCTAAAGGGTAGTTATACCATTGGAGGAACGGATCCTGACTTTCAGACTATTAACGACGCCATTGTCGTCCTGAACGGTGGTGGAATAACCGGTAATACCATTTTTAATATTAGACCGGGTACTTACCCCGTTAAACAAGTCGTTTCTTCCATTCCCGGAGCAGACTCATTAAAGAACGTTACTATTCAATCTGAGTCAAATGACAGTACCGATGTCATTTTGACGAGCAGCAACACAACTTTTAATGAAAATTACCTTTTTCTCCTGGACGGAACACAATGGCTGACGTTTAAACATCTGACTTTACAATCCATTAACCAATCGTATAACAGGATAATTGAGTTAGTCGATGATTGCTCCAACCTGAAATTTGAATCTCTCGTACTTCGAACAAATCAGACTTACGGTGACTTGATTCTCTCCACCAGTACATCATCTCAAACCGGATTGAGTATCTCATCTTGCCTTTTTGATGGAGGTGGTATGGCGCTTAACCTGCAAAGTTCCAACAATAACCGTTCGGAGCATATCAGGATAACAAATAACGTATTCAGAAATCAAGTTTCATATGGAATATACCTGACTAATGCCATATCTCCCGAGATAAAGTATAACACGATAGTCTCCCATCCTTCCTTTACTTATGCATACGCAATATATACTTCACCCTCATTCGACGAGACGGTCATTGCCGCTAACCAGATCAATGTACTCAGAAGTGGGAACGGAATTTATCTAAATAATCAAGTCACATCGAATGATGAAATGCCATCAGCACTCATCGCCAATAATTTCATTCATATCGCTGGGACCAATCAGAACTATGGATTATGGATAGTAAGTCAAAACACCCATAATGTCTTCTATAATACCATAAACGTAACCAACACTAATTTCGCGAGCAGAGCGCTGTACTTATCCTTCACGAATAATGTCCACTTGCGTAACAATATTTTCTCCAATAAAGGCCAGGGATACGCCATTTACAGTGATGGCCCGAATAGCATAACATCATCTGATTATAACAATTTTTTCGTGGTCAGCGACAAGCTTGCCTACCTAAATGGAAATGATATAACAACTCTTCAGGATTGGCAGCTGAACACCGGACACGACCTGCATTCAATTGTTGAAAATCCCATTTTCATTTCAGATACAAGTTACCGGGTTACACAAATATCATTGAACAATGCAGGCATCCCTGTTGAGGAAGTCATGATAGATATCGAAGGTGAGCAAAGAAATGTTCAGTTTCCAGATATTGGTGCGGATGAATTTGATCCCCCCGCAACGGATGCCGGTGTAATATTTGTTGGCACCAGTCGCTTTCCCTTCGAAGCGGGCAACCAGGTCATTCGCGCCAGAATCAAAAATTTTGGTGCAGATCCCCTAATCTCAGCCGTGGTTAAATGGACGATTGATGATGTAGAACAGACGGCTGTAAACTGGGAAGGCGCCCTGCTATCGAATGATACAACCACAGTTACACTCGGACCAATTGACTTTATTTTGGGAACCGGTTATGATCTCGTATCGTGGACTGAATCACCTAATAATATGGTGGATGGTGTGGCTGCCA
>JBFKOL010000207.1:0-7589 GCA_041628815.1 Saprospiraceae bacterium
CCACATACATCGAATGAACAGTCTTCCAGCTTCGCAATATTCGAAGCATTCCATGCAGCAGCAGCAGCTTCATTACCCGCTGCTCCAAGACATTCGATCTGCTTATCATCAGGTTCGCAGGTTACTTCTGGTTTTGTTTCATCGACGATAGTAATCTTCGAAGAAGTTGTTGCGGTATTTCCACAACGATCCTCTATTGTCCACGTTCTGGTAATTACTTTTTCATTTTCGCAATCACCAGGAGTGATCACATCTTCGAAAGTTAGATCAACGGCAAAATCGCAGTTGTCCGCAAAGGTCGGCGTTCCCCATGTAATTGAATCTTCGCATGAAATCACCTGGTCAGGTACCAATCCATCAAAGAATGGAGGAACATCGTCCTTAACTGTGATGGTCTGTGTTTTAGAAACAGTATTATCACAATCATCAGTAACCGTCCAGGTTCTTGTTATGATAAAATCACAAGGAAACACGCCAATTGTATCTGCGACGAACTCCGTCGTGAAATCACAATTATCATCGGCGATAACATCATCAGGTACGGGAGGAACATCTCTGTCACAGCTTAACGTCAAGTCTTCAGGAACATTCATCAAAGTGGGTGGTGTATTGTCATCTACCGTGATTCTCTGAACACATTCAAGTACATGAGTCTCTGTCATGTCCATATCTCCACAGCACCCTTTTACGATCAATTCATCGAATTCCCAAACTTCGGCACCATCACATTCTTCACAGTTGAGCGGGTTGTCAAAGCGATGTCCATATCCTGAACCATCTCCACTATGATAACAACCTGCTTTGACCCAGACGGTCACAATTGGAGACCCATCGGGCGAACAATAGCTCGCTGTTTTTCCTGACAACCCATCGTATTTTTCAACCGTACCGTTGGCGGTCTTAATCACCACATTTGAAATATCCTTGCAGGAAACGATATCAATGCATTCGCAATCTTTAAACGTAACATCGATTTCGGAGTCGCAGTCCACGCAGGACCCCTTGGTAACGGTTGTTGGTCCTCTAGGATCGCCTGTCATATAACATACGTCCTGAGCCGGGTCATACCCCAAAATTTCAAATTTGAAAGTGGTCGCACCTTCATATTCAAATTCTGCAATTGAAGAGACATCAAAGGTGTGGAGTTTCCACATATCAAATGAGGTAGGAATATCAACTACTTTGTAAATTTCTGTTCCATTCTTAAGTACGCGTACACCAAATTTTTGTGCGTACTTGTTTTTTCCGAAATTTTCGTTCCAGTCATCTACCCTCTCGTAAAATGAGAATTCTGACAGTCGGCCTTTATCAGCCGCTCCGAATGATATGGTAAACATCGCCGCATCATCATCATTATCCACGAAATAATTTTCGGGGCTTACCGTAATGCATATTGCCGACTCACTTGAGCCTCCCACTCCGCGGACGCATGAGCTTCCATCGCCATTTGTGATATTTGATACCACCAGATTGTTACAATTACCGGTATATACCGAAGAAGGAGCAACACCAGCCCCGTCCAATGGTTGAATACCCAACTTACATTTATCGTTGACATCCGAAAAGTTCCAGTGTGCCAGATTCATAGGAGCACAAGGCACCGTTGTACTTGACGAAATGGTCGCCATCCACGTTCTTTCTATGATCAAAGGACATCCTTCGGCTATAATGCTGTCCCTATATGCCAGTTCGGCAGGACAGTCGAAAGAAGGATAACCCGTGTAATCGGGATGGGTACTTTCCGTACAGTCGAGTACTACGTCAGGCGGACATTCGAAATTACAATCGACCGTTATCTGATAGGATTTCATCGTCATATTGTCGCAATCATCTACTGCCGTCCACTTCCTTGTAATGGTAAAATCACATGGGTAAGTACCCACGGTGTCTGCTTCAAAAGTGATGTGTACAACGCAATTATCATCTATATCAACTACTGGAACTGGTGGCACATCATCCGGACATGAGACAAATAGATCACCCGGAACCCCATTGATGGTAGGCGGTTCGTTATCGTCGATTGTTATGGTTTGCACGCAAGTCAAAATTTTGACATTCGGGTTTTCGCAGGGATCGGTCGGAGTTTCACAGCACCCATTAACTCTCAGATTTTTGAGCTCTAATAAGTCGCACAATTTGGAAACAGGATTACCGGTAATAACTACCCTCATATTATCTCCTGTACCCAATGTAATAGGTGAAGGAAGAGGTATATATTCAGTAGTAAATACGTCTGCCGGTATATTTCCGCCTATGGTATGTTGTAGTGCCCCATTCTTGAAGAATTTTACATCATAGGAGAAGTTGGTGGGACAACTTCCATCGTTAGCAGCTCCTCCGGCAGTATTCATATTGATGGGATAAAGGAACTCTGCCTCAATATTGGCGATGGTCATATCCCCGGAGGAATTGATGGTAAATTCCCAACCTGAGTAATAAGTCTGAACACATATGATATCACCGGCACATGATGCATAGGATGATCCGCCTGTTGGAACCAGGTCAGTAGCTGAAGCGACGCAGGACCCGATAACGGTCGGATAGAAACTATCATTGGGATCATTGCAGTTGCCACCATAGGATACCAGCGTATTGTTGCATCCTGCAGGAGGATCAGGCATGCCAGGATCGCCACAAGTTGTTCCATCTTTAGTTACAGTTAATAGCGTAATGCTGCCAAACTTTTCACCTGAAATAAGAGGTGCTGAACAGGATGTGTGCATATTGATGATCTCCTGACCATTGTTCAGACGGATGAAGAACTTGGATTTCAACTCACTGCCTACAGCAACAGCCGTAAACGACTGTCCGAGAGATACATTTCCTTCAAAATACAATTCACCACTTCCATCTTCATTTTCAGAAATTTTGACATGGACAGGCGATGCACTACCCACGCTTCCTACGCATGTTGCTTTACCTAAGGGTTCTTGTGAATTATTAGAAGTCGAGCAACCGCCACCGTCATAGCGCAACGTTACCATGCTCGGTTTTCCACTTATTTGATCACAACAATCACTTCCGGCACCTCCGCCATCGGCACAATTTCCACCGCCCCCATTGTCGAATACCGTGAGTAACAGTGGTCCAAATTGATCCCCCTGTGCAAGTGGAGCTGAACAGGAAGTATGAATATTCATTTTTTGTTTCAGCGTTCCTCCCTGTTGGTCATAGATTTTGAACCACGTTTCTGAAGAGAACTTGTCGAAGCTGGCATCGGCCACAAAATCTTCGTTCAGATTTACGGTGCCCTGGAAATACTGTTTGCCACTTCCATCCTCTTTTTCTGACACTTTGATATATACCTCTGAGTCTGAACCTATACCTCCCGTAACTACATCTTCACAATAAAATTTGCTTCCTTGGGTATTGCTTGATGTTGCACAACTACCCCCCGTATAGCGGAAGGTTAATCGTATGGGTTTACCTGTATCACAACAATCGCCAGTGGGTTCAACCGGTGGTGGTCCTCCGGGAGGATTGTTATTACCATCCGGATCCGTGATGGGCACCTTAATGGTCCAGGTTCTAGTAATCGTTGTCGGACATGTGCCGGAGATTTCATCTTCATAGGTAATACAGGCATCTTCAACGCCACATGAGAAATATGGCTTGCCTGTAAAATCGGGGTCTATAGAGTCCTCGCAGCTGAGGTTCACATCCGGTGGACAGACCAGATCACATGGCTGGGTGATCAATTGCACACACGTGAAGTGCAATGCATCCATGTCGTCACAGCTTGGTCCCGGAGGTGGGGGCGGTGGCCCGCATGTGACGCCATCTTTGGAAATCGAGATCAATGTTAGACTTCCGAATTGCTCGCCCGAAATAAGCGGAGCAGAACATGAAGTATGTATCTCGTTTATTTCAGAACCATTGTTCAAATTGAAGAAAATTTTAGACGGGAATTCGGTTCCTGTAGCCGTGACTGTAAATTCCTGGCCAAGCGATACAGTGCCATTGAAATAGACATCACCCGTTCCATTTTCATATTTTGTTACTTTGATCGATACGGAACTTGGTGAACCTACGCCACCGATACAATCGGCTTTACCAATGTCGTCTTGGGAGTTGCTACTGGCTGCACATCCGCCTCCGTCATAACGCATAACCAGTTGATAAGGCTTACCACTGATCTGGTCACAACAATCGGGAGCTCCGCTACTTGAACCGCAAAGGCTTCCATTTTCGCCTTCAAAAACAGTCAGTAACAAAGCGCCGTATTGATCGCCTTGTGCCAATGGCGCTGAACATGAAGTATGGATGTTCAACTTTTGTTTTACAGTACCACCCTGTTTGTCATAGATGTGGAACCATGTTGCAGACTCAAACTTGTCGAAGCTCGCATCAGCTACAAACTCTTGGTTGAGGTCAACAGTTCCCTGAAAGTAGAGTTTGCCACTTTCATCGTCTTTTTCTGTGACCTTTATGTAGACAGTTTGATCAAAACCGATTCCGCCCGCCATATCCTGGCAAGAGAACTTGGTTCCTTGTGTATTGCTGGAAGCATCACAATTACCTCCAACATAGCGGAAAGTGAGCTTTAAAGGTTTTGTGCCGTCGCAGCAGTACCCTGTAGGTGTAAAACCAGGTCCTGCAGGATTAGGAATCTTGATGGTCCAGGTCCGCTCGATAACTGTGGGACAGACATCCAATATTATATCTGTATATTCTATACAAGCATTTTCAAAACCACAATTGATGGTCGGCTCTCCTGTTATGGAAGGATCAATCGGGTCGTTACAATTGATGGTCATGTCAGCCGGACATTCCACCAGGGGATCGATAGAGAAACTTACCTGCGTGCTGGTGGTACAAGGGAAACATGGAGGTGGAGGAGTTAATTCTCCACACTGCGTTCCGTCTTTCAATTCTATACCCAAAAGAGTAAGACTTCCGTAGACTTCATTGGGAATGAGTGGTGCCGAACACGAAGTATGTATTTCGTGTACCTCCTGACCGCCGTCCAGACGGACAAAGATCTTGGAAGGAAACTCATCTCCTGTGGCAACGATCTGGAAAGATTGATCCAAAGCCACTACCCCGTTAAAATAAACATCACCACTGCCATCACTATTTTGCGTGGCTTTAATACTTACTTGTGCAGGTGAGCCTACAAGTCCACCTGTACATTTATGCTTATCACCTTGGGTATTATTGGAAGCAGCGCATCCTCCGCCCGTATATTGCATTGTCAATACTCGCGCCTTACCAGAGCCCTCATCACAACAATCCCCTCCTGTTGGAGGCAAAGGAATGCATTCGCGTTCCACATTGAGGGTCACAGTCGCATTGCTGACTCCTGGATTATAAGTCACATAATGCGGTCCTGCCCCAACTGCCATTGATGGGATGGCACCGTTGCCAAAATTCCAATTGTATACGAAACCCGGACCTAGTTCAGGAGTAGAAAAGACAGATGGATAACCACTACAGATATTGCCATTTCCATCATATTCAATGACGGGATCAGGACAGTCACAGTCCAGTACGCTGACTAAAACGGTCGTTTCACAATCGCCGTCTATTGTAAGGGTTACTGTTTTGTTTCCACTTGTCTAATAGTTGACTACATGAGGACCTCTTCCCGTTGCTGTTTGTGGTGAAGCTCCTTCACCAAAATGCCAGGCATATGTGGTTCCAGGACCTAAGTCATCGGCTGAAAAAGTATTAGACTGGTTGTCACAATGACTTTCATCATAGGTAATATCGGGATCAGGACATCCTTCGCCACAATTCATCGTGAGCATTACGTTGATGTCTCCGTTGTTGTAATATCCGTCACCTCCAAATAGGTTAAACCATCCACTAGCTCCGAATCCGGGCATCTGTTCATTGGCATCGGTACCAAGCTGAAATGCAGGACCGGTAATGGCCACACTAAAAGAGCCGTGATTAGGTGAGACGATGGTACCTGCAATACTTGGGTAATATTTCCACCCTGTAGCGTCCCAAGGATGACATGAATTAGGTTTGGGACTTCCGGCAGGAGGTGTTGTTGTCATGCCGGATATGCGAAAATCAAAATCGACATAGGCATCCGAAGTAGCACCCTGTGTTTTATTAGCACGCCCATAGTAGTGAATAGAACCATCCTCACATTCGTCCCAGGCACCTCCGGATCCGTCGAAATAATTGTTGTCTATATATATGGTATATGGACCATTTCCACTACAACTGGTTGTGGTTGTTACTGTCCTGGTGCAAATGACATTACATGGATCCGGTGCACTCACCAGACAGGCCAACGCCTCCACATCACTATGTCCTACTTGAAATATTTCTGTTACAGTGCCGGGATTGGTTCCATAATGAATCTGGAACACCCTATTCTTTTGTGAGTCGTTACACGAATTGCCATCATTCCCCGTTGAGCCAAACAATTGTCCCGCGTCATTGAAGGTGAGTCCTTCTATGTCACAGGTGGGTAAAGTAGAAAGTTGAGTTACTGCGCCGGTAGATGTATTTACCAGTACCACAACATCATTGGTAGAACTACCAGAAACGGTAGAAATACCATATATCTTATCATCGGTGGGATTATAGGCAATATCGTCGATATCCTGGAGGGCTCCCGTCATTTCCTTGTAGTCCTGCCCTGCCCCAAACGCGTCAGGCTTAAATTTTCCGGTACCGGGATCAATTACAAAAAGGAGGTCATTTCCGCTGTTTCGATGCGTGGCGAACAACAACCCGGTATTGCTATTTATCGCTAGTCCGTCGACATCGTCAATGTATTTATTCCCCAAAGATCCTGACATGGGACCGTCAACATCGAGACCGTGCCCATAGCCGTAGAACTGCCCAGTGTTTTTGTCCACCGTACCAAATTCATCCGCATCTACAGCATATATCAAAGTTCCGTCAAAGTTTAAAGACATTGTCTCAACTTGCGTTCTTCCCAATGTTCCAACGTGAAAATTGGCTCCATTTGATTGCCATGTATATAGTTGTCCACTGCTCGCTTGAGCGATGGTATAACATATCTCTCCGCCTGGATCAAAAGTGGGATCCGGGGGAGACACATATACACCACTGGTGCCAGAAGTCATGCTGAACTTAGTGGCTTTTGAATACCACCCTCCAACAAAAATGGCATTGCTCAAAGAAGATGATTCTCCATAGGGTTGTTCTCCTCCGGGAAAATTAGTTGGATCTCCTGTGGTCAACCAATATCCAGTAAAAAATCCACCACCACTGAAATCACTGCCACCTGCGATTAATGAGCCAGTTCCATCGTTTACGCGAGGCCCCTGCGGATAAGGTGCTGGAGGATTGCTTCCTCCCCCGCTGGCATTGATATCACCCGCTACATGGACAAAGTTGGTGGGTTTTAAACCACCAAGAGGGACTATTGCCCCTCCACTTTGAAATTTAACCTGGCCGTTGTATCCATTTGAGAAATTAGCATCGGTATCCCACCTGAAAATATAAGAATCGGATGCGTCACCGGTTATATGGATTTTACTAGAAATTGAAAATCCAGAAGTAATATTTATAACCAATGTCTCTTCAATTCCGTTTTGTGTATTTAGTCCATCCAGTGAAGTCGATGAGACACTGCTATATCCACCTGAGCTCGGCAGCCC
>JBFKOL010000208.1:0-7555 GCA_041628815.1 Saprospiraceae bacterium
GCGGGATCTTTTCCTCCTAGTTCGAGACCACTTCCTATGAATTTCCCGGCCATTGCTGCCTCAATAGCTGTACCACCAACTACTGATCCGGTAAAGGATACATAATGTATGCGAGAATCTCTGACCACTCCCGCCACTTGGTTGTGATCCATGTGAATGGCTTGCAGGACACCTTCGGGAACGCCAGCAGCCTTGAAGGCCTTTTCAAAAGCCTCGGCACACAAAGGGGTCTGTGTGGCATGTTTCAGTACTACGCAGTTGCCTGCCATCAAAGCTGGGATCACCGTATTCACGGCTGTTAGATAAGGATAGTTCCAGGGGGCTAAGACGAGCACTACACCATGAGGTACGCGTCGAATGTACCTTGTCGTTGCATCGCCCGAATGCAGCGATACATCGGCCAGGGCATCCTCCGCTATTTCTAGCATATATTCAGCTCGTTCCGCAAAGCTACCCGTGATTTCCTTAGATGCGAACTGGATCGGGCGTCCCATTTGCCAGGTTAATTCTTCACCCAGTTGTGGAGCGTGCTGAAGCATCCATTCCACTGCTTTCCGGCAAAGTTTTTTCCGCTCTGCCATTGAAGTTTGTTTCCAGCTTCCAAACGCCTTGACAGCTTTGTCGAGGCGTTTATCAATTTGCCCATTAGCAGCAAATGCTCTTTGGACATAGATGCTACCATCCACCGGGCTTATGACATTGAAAGATTTAACCATAAATCGAAGTTAATAAAGAAGAGGGGTTCTTGTTGCCAGTTGCCAGTTGCAGTAACCATTTAGACTACTTAAACATATTAACCTATTTCCTACTCCGGGGTCACATAGGCTGCGGTTATACCACCGTCAACGAGAAATTCTGTTCCTGTCATGTACGAACTTTCGTCGCTGGCCAAAAACAGGGCTGCCTTGGCCATTTCATCTGCTTCGCCAAAACGCCCCATGGGGACATGCACCAGCCGACGCTCTTTTTTCTCATCCGTATCGAGAAACTTCATGAGGAGTTCGGTTTTCAATGGCCCTGGAGAAAGAGCATTTACACGGATGTTTTCCCTGGCATGAATCACTGCAAGTTCGCGAGTCATAGATAGGACAGCACCTTTGCTGGCCGTATAAGCCAATTGTGGAGTTGCAGCGCCAAGATGTGCAACGAAAGAGGCCGTATTGATGATGGAGCCGCCGCCCGAAGAACGCATGAGGGGTATGCCGTATTTACAACCCAGGAAAACACCTTTTACATTGACCGCATAGGTAAAGTCAAACACATCTTCTATGGTTTCTATTGCATCACTATCCCTTGGGTGCATAACGCCCGCATTGTTGAACAAGACGTGGAGGCCCCCAAATCGATTTTTACAAAATCCAATCATTTTCTTGCAGGATTCACTGACGGAAACATCGCCACAGTAGACTTCTGCAGTACCACCGGAGTGCCTTATTTCATCGGCTACTTTATTCATCGATGCTTCATCAATGTCCACCAGACAGACCTTTGCTCCTTCACGGGCGAAAAGCAGCGACGAGGCCCTTCCTATGCCGCTCGCAGCGCCGGTGATTAGCGCAATTTTGTTTTTAAGTCTATTCATTCTTGGTGCAATTAACCATGCTGCAGGTAGATGATTTATGCCACAATATTGATCGTTCTAATGTCATTGAACACAGATTATGGTTCGTTCCTTCAAGATGAAAAATCCATACTATGGGAATACACCCAGGGAAATATAGTCATTGGCGACCTTGTCTAGTGCACAAATGAATGCTGCTGTTCGAAGGTCCTGTATTTTTTTTCGTCTCTTTTTCAATTCACGGATATTGTTGTAGGCATTGACCATGGTCTCCTCCAGACCAGATCTTACCAGGTCGATTTCATCAGCGCCACGTGTAATCATCATTTTTTCCCGGTCATCTATTTTTTGATGGGTTAGTTTTTCTACCGTTTCAATGATGTTCAAATACGTATTCTGGTTGAATCGTTTATCCATCCTGCCAAAGCGCATGTGGGAGAGATTCTTCAGCCACTCAAAATAGGATACAGTTACCCCACCAGCATTGAGGTACATATCGGGTATGATCATCACCCCTTTTTCAAGTAGAATTTCTTCCGCAAAAGAAGTGACAGGGCCATTGGCGGCCTCGGCGATGATCCTTGCCTTGACCTGGTGAGCATTTTCGGATGTGATCTGGTTTTCAAGTGCTGCGGGAACGAGGATGTCACAATCAATCCCGATCCAATCATCTTTGTTTTCCAACTTTTCCGTTCCCGGATATCCTATGATCGTGCCATTTCGTTTTTTGTATTTGAGGAGCTTTTCGATGTTGATACCATTCGGGTTGTAGATGGTTCCATCGTATTCTGCAATTCCTACAATCACCGCATCTCCTTCTTCCTGCGATATGCGTGCCGTATAGGAACCTACATTACCCAGTCCCTGGATGACCATAGTTTTTCCGGCAATCCCTGGCGAAAGCCCTAATTCCTTGGCATCATCCTTATGTGAAAGCGCCTCTCTCAAGCCATAATAGACGCCGCGACCCGTTGCTTCGGTCCTACCCCTGATACCGTTTTGATTTACCGGCTTTCCTGTTACACAACCCACGGCATCAATCTCACCCTGAGCAAAAACCTGGTAGGTATCTAATATCCATGCCATTTCTCGTTCGCCCGTCCCATAATCAGGTGCAGGCACATCGACACTGGGGCCGATGAAACCTTTTTTGATCAATTCTACGGCATAACGCCTTGTGATCGACTGAAGTGCATCCTCTGAATATTTCTTGGGATTGATTTTGATCCCGCCCTTAGCGCCACCAAAGGGCACATCGACGATGGCACATTTGAAAGTCATAAGCGAAGCAAGCGCCATTACTTCCTCCTGGTCAACCATTTCGCTGTATCTGATACCTCCCTTGGTGGGCATGCGATGTTGACTGTGTTGTACACGATAGGCCTCTATTACCTCGTAATGCTTGCCTATGCGGACTGGAAACCGCATTTGATACACAGAGTTACACACTTTTATCTGGCTCAAAAGACCTTTTGGCCAAGTAGTTAATGCCGCTGCCTTGTCGAAGTTTTGTTGTACAGTAAGATAAAAACTATTTGCTCCCGTATTCATCTTCAATTTGCTTTTCAAGTTTGGAAATACGCTTATCGAGGTAAAGAAGAAAAGCGCCGATGCCGAGGACAAGCACTGCCGCAACGGCTGCTACGACATAAATTTTGCCGATGTTTTCGTAATAGTCACCTTGCGCCATAACACTAAAAGGAATTACAACACATAGTAAGAATATGTGAGTGATTTTTTTCATTTGTAATCAATTTTAAAATCCAGCAACCGCATCTTTATCGCCTCAAGCCTCACCATCAAAAGGGCAAGCCACGAACCCGCCATGATCAATCCAATGATTGCGGGATAAAAGAATAATCTCAATGTGTTATCGAGGTCTTCTCCGCCAAGCGCCGGGTTTCCACCATTACCTGGATGAAGACTGCTTGTGAGCCTTGGTATAATAAAGACCAGCGGGACAAATGCGACTACGGCGAATATGTTGTACGCAGCCGTTACACGGGCCCTCTGATCGGGATCTGTCACCGCCGAACGAAGGATGGCATATGCCACATAAATGATCAGGGCTACCGCTGCCATGTTCAATTTGGGATCATTGGTCCAGTAAACACCCCAGGTGTTTTTAGCCCAAATAGCACCTGTTATCATGCCCATGATTCCAAATACTATGGCAACATAAGCAAAAGATGAGGCTACGGCATCATAATGCAAATCGGATTGTCTCAGATAGGCAATGCTGTATGCCATGCTTACCGCCATCAAAAAGAACATGGCAAACCAAATGGCTACATGAAAAAATGTGTTGCGGATGGTCTCGTAAAGAATACCAATAAAAGGAAACTGCAATTTCCAAGGACCCTCTTCCAGACCTGCAGAGTCTGACCAATCAACTGCCTCAACCGCGGGAGAATCCCCCCGCACTATAGTAACGGCAGACGGGCTTACGGCAAAGCCATTGTCAGAGTCATGGACAATCAAGGTACCTGCGACCGCGCCGGAAGAGGTCGGCAGATTTCGTGGCACCGTCATTGCGACTTCCAGCGAATTTTGATCTCGAACGGCCACAGAGGTGGCTTTAATATAACCTGCACCATCGACACGGACCAGTACGTTCACCTTGTCACCCATATCATAACGCGTATTATACATATCTACCACGAGGGTGTGACTAGCCCCTGCCACCAGCCTTTCCGGCTGGGTATTCATGATTCCAGGCCTCAATGGAACAACGAAGCCCCCGACAAAAACATAAAGCAAGATGACAATCGAGAGATACTTCCACCACATTTGACTAGCTATTGCTTTCACGACCTTTATTTTTTCCAGATATAAGGAAACAATACCAGCGACATGGCCATGGATGCTATGGCTATCGCGATTACCAACAAGTACGCATTTCCAGGCATATTTCCACTGACAATAATAGCATTCATAAGATTGTTTAGAACTATGACGACGGGCAAGAGCAATGGAAGCCCGAGTACCGAGATTAAGGTACTTTGTCCTCCACCATGCATACCTATCGCAGACACCAATGTCAGAGAAGAACTGATTGCCAATGCACCCAAAGCAAAAAGAAATATCATCAACAAACTAAATCCTTGTACTGATTCGAAATAAATGTGCAGCAATCCATAAAATACAACGGATATAACCAACAGGAAGAAAAAGTTAAAGATGATCCTTGAAATGATCACAAGGACCGGATTTGCCAACGTATACAGTGCCATTTTCTCTTCAGGCGATAAGTGTGCCTCTTGTCGCATGACCACGTTGATCGCTGTGAGTACGACGAAAATCCAAAATACGAGTACGACATTCGCAGAACTCAAAGAGGGATTCAAACGAAATACCATGTAACAGATTACCCAAATCAGCACAAAAATGCCTATTCCTTGTGACCTGTTGCGGTACTCGTGTAATGCCGTATTTTCAATCAATGCCCAAATGGCCGACATTTAAACATATTATTTTATTTTGTAAATTGTATATATTTGTATTTCAATAGTTTAATGATGAAACCCAGGAACCTACTATTCGCTTTTCTCATTTTACTCTTCAATACCAATTTTTCTTTGGCCAACGACTCCAACGTCAATTTTCATGCAGTTAAAGCAAAAAAAGGCGATGGTGTGTTAAACCTTTTGCGAAGGTACAAACTCCATCAATTCCAATGTAACGTCAAGGCCTTTTATCAGATCAACCAAATGCATGAAGGTGACCTGCTTTTTAATGGGAAACTGTACAAGTTGCCCGTTTACATTTACACCTATGATGGCAAAAGCATAAGGAGTACAATAGGAGTCAACGACTGGGAAAAAGCAGTCAGGATACAAGAATACAATGAAAATCTCCAGGCAAACGGGATTCGAAAAAGCCATTATACATCAAGCAAGATATTATGGGTGCCTTTCCACGAAATAAATTGTGAAGAATTGACACCGGAAGCGATATCCCAAAAGGAAGAAGAGCCAGTCGATAAAAGTACCACTATTTTCCCTGGTAAAACATCCAACCATCTTTTTGGATCTGACTATTCTGCTTACCAAGTGGTGGATCATAGCCTTGCCGGCAAAGTATTTTATATTCTAAGCGGACACGGTGGACCTGATCCCGGAACAATGTGCAGCGACTGTCAGCATACACTTTGTGAAGATGAGTATGCATACGATGTCTCACTGAGACTGGCGAGAAACCTGTTGCAACATGGAGCGACCGTAGAAATTGTCATTCAGGACAAAAACGATGGTATCAGAGACGATAAAATACTCCGTTGCGATAAAGATGAAAGATTGATTACCGGCGACAAAATACCCTTCAATCATGTATCAAGATTAAAACAACGGACCGACTACATCAATCAACAATATCGAAAACATCGCTCTCAAGGCAGAAATGATCAGGTGGTGATTTCTATTCATGTTGACAGCAATTCGAAGTCCCATCGTCAAGATGTCTTTTTTTGCCATTACCGCGGTAGCAAAGCCTCACGGAAGTTGGCCGAACAACTGAGAGATACATTTGAAGAAAAATATGCCAAACATCAGAAAAACAGGGGGTATAAGGGGCATTTAGATGCCCGGGGTTTCTACGTGTTGAGAAATACCCTTCCACCGGCGGTTTTGATCGAGCTGGCCAACATACAGAACCGCAATGACCACCGGCGCATTCTACTCAAGGATAATAGACAGGCTCTTGCTAACTGGATCTTCGAAGGATTGACCAAAAACCTCAAGGAGCGGTCAGATCAAATAATTGCATCCTCGTAAATCACTCGCGTTTGCACGTCCAAGGATTTCCAGTGTTCCATCGGTATTAATTTTGCCGAGGTCGTCCGTCCTGATAAAGGAAAGAGTATCAATATTGGCGAGGTCTATGATTTGAACCTGCCCGATATTGCCATCATCCAAAATAGCGCGAGGATCAGATGGGTCTCCAATCAAAGCTCGCATCCGGTCATTCATTTTAAAACTTCCACCTTCCGTACTGTACAATTGTGACAAACATTCCGTCATCCCGTATTCAGAATGTATCTGTGCACCTACAAAACAATCTGAAAGACGGCGATGTAATTCGGCACGCGTAATTTCTGCAGCAAAACGCTTCATGCCACCAGTTTCAATGACGGTGAGGTTGCGTGCATCAACATGTTTATGATGAATGGCATAATCCAGCAAAGCAAAACTTACACCAAAAAGTAAGACCCGCTTATTTTCCTTTAAATAGATTGAAAGCCGATCGGAAAGATGAGAATGATTCTTTATAAAAGACTTGTGCGGATTTTGACCTGCCGCCTCCATAAAATCACATACCATGTGAATCAAAGAGGAGTCGGGGTTTTGGTAATAATTAGGCAGGTACGCCAGCATCGAATAATTTCCCACCAGGCCATATGTGTTTTCAAATATTTGAAGAGCATTTCGTTCATACCAGCCTAAAGACCGAATGTAATGTCGGCTGCGTGTGCCCATAGTCCCGCTACTTTTAAATACTTTCTCTTCGTTCCATTCTCCAGTTTTGATGGTGTTTGACTTGAATAGCGTGATAGGCATAAAAACAAGGTCTTCCAAACGGCCTGTACTCCGCGCGGGACTGTCTATGAGGTCCAGGAAGGACCGAAACACCTGGTTATAATTTCGCTGGTAGTCAAATAAATCAAGTGCGAGCCCTTCAAAGGATCGATCTTTACTTTTTATTGAATTGATGATATCTTGACGCTCTATGTTCAAAGAAGCAAAAATTCTTTTTCTGTTTTCAGCACTGGCTGCGACTTTTATTGTCGTATTGTGGTCATGTGGTAACAATACAAAAATATCTGTTGCTCCTGAATTGACTTATATCGGCCTGACAAAAGACACGATGAATCAAAGCTCAGTTGATGAAGACTCCACCATTATCAGGTTGGCCTTCTATGATGTTGACGGTGATCTGAGCGAAGTAAGGAATGGGGTAATCGTTATCGATACGAGGGATGGAGCCATATACAATACC
>JBFKOL010000209.1:0-7534 GCA_041628815.1 Saprospiraceae bacterium
AAGGCCTGCTTTTTTTCGCAACTGTCCGGCATTGTATCGCTTTTTGGGGTTTTTTCTGAAAAACGAAAATATGACAGACTTAAGATGTCCCGAAGTTAAATTTTTGCTTCGCCTCCTGTGTTTTCTTCCCATGGTATGTCTTCTATGATGCTCATTATTTTGCCGTCCGGCAAAACCTCTACCGAATAGGCCTTGCTCTTCATTGGATCGTAACCGCTGCCGCTCAATTCTTGTTCACCCATAACAATGTGTATGATATGCGATTCATCAATGGTAGCAGCAGAAGTGATAATGGTTTTACCATTGGAATAGGTTCCCGCCAAAACCATATTTGACACAAATCGGCCCTCATTATCAATTGTGGACAGGACGTATTCATAATTCATCAGCGCACCCTTCCAGTAGACAATGCCAGTGATAGATGGGTTCACCACAAATTTAAAACACGGAATAATTTCGGTCAATTCATCGAGTGACACCCGAGACATTTCCGCGATGTAGCGCTGCGCATCTTCGTTGAGGATTCCATTTTGATGACTAAAACCATTGACGCTTTCAGACGTTAAAATTAACGGTGGTGCAATCTGAGGAAAGAGGTCCAGGAATTCGACTGCAGTGATAGATGGCTGATTTTTTATCATTGTGCAAAGGTATTGGGTTTTTGGATAATTGGCAGATGAAAACCAGGAGTCCGTGCTGACTATTTAGAAGATGAATAAATACGGATTCTTCTGAAAATAGAATTTATTTAAATAAAGCATGCGTATTTTTGCGGCAAACTAAAACGAAATTCATGCGTTGGCTTGTACTTTTTTTTAGATCGGGAATTGGAAAGAAGGTCATAATGAGCCTGACAGGTTTATTCCTGGTTCTCTTTCTTATTGTCCATTTGGTGGGCAACCTGCAACTCCTGAATAATGATGGCGGAGAATCGTTCAACACCTATGCCTATTTCATGACGCACAATCCCCTGATCAAGATGCTGTCATACGGACTTTACTTTTTTATTTTATTACACGCCATCCAGGGAGTTGTGATCACATTATACAACAGAAGCGCAAAGGGAACAAAATATGCCAGGAGTTCCAATGATGGCACGTCCTGGGCGTCAAAGAACATGATGGCCCTGGGTGTCCTGATATTTGCCTTTCTCTGTATTCATATGGGAGACTTTTGGTGGAAGATGAAAAGCAGGTCCCTGGACGTTGTACAATATGCCGGGTATGACCACGAGGTACAGGATCTCTACGCCCGTGTGGCGGAGGCTTATTCCCATGAATGGATTGTTATCGTTTATCTGATTGGTTTGGTGGCTCTTGGACTCCACCTTGTCCACGGCTTCCAAAGCGCTTTTACAACCCTTGGCCTCAGGCACAAGAAATATACGCCACTCATTAATGGCATTGGATGGTTGTATTCTGTCGTCGTGACACTTGGTTTTGCAATTATTCCTATCTGGATGTATTTTAATAATTGATTGAATGATGAAACTAGATTCAAAAATACCCTCAGGAAGTCTCAGCGAAAAGTGGAAAAACTACAGGGGCACAATGAACCTCGTAGCTCCCAACAACAAGAGAAATATTGAAGTTATTATTGTCGGTACAGGCCTTGCAGGGGCTTCAGCGGCAGCATCGCTGGGAGAACTCGGCTATAATGTCAAGGCATTTACTTTTCACGACAGCCCAAGAAGAGCGCACAGCATAGCTGCCCAGGGCGGCATCAATGCGGCAAAGAATTACAAAAACGATGGTGACAGCATTTACAGGCTGTTTTATGACACTATCAAGGGTGGAGATTACAGGTCTCGAGAAGCCAATGTCTATCGCTTGGCTGAAGTCAGCACCGAAATAATTGACCAGGCCGTTGCACAGGGTGTACCTTTCGCAAGGGAATATGGCGGATTGCTCGAAAATCGCTCATTCGGCGGGGTGCAGGTATCGAGGACCTTCTATGCAAGGGGACAGACGGGACAGCAATTGCTCCTTGGAGCCTACCAGGCTTTGTCCAGGCAGATTTCAACTGGACAGGTGACAATGTACAACAGACATGAAATGCTGGATGTGGTGCTTGTCGATGGAAAAGCACGCGGGATCATTACGCGAAATCTCATTACAGGCGCTATTGAAAGACATGCCGCTCATTGTGTGGTCCTGGCCACAGGAGGTTATGGAAATGTCTATTATCTGTCAACCAATGCGATGGGGTGCAATGTCAGCGCTGCATGGCGGGCTGTCAGAAGAGGCGCCTTCATGGCCAATCCATGTTTCACACAGATTCACCCGACATGTATTCCGGTATCAGGAGACTACCAATCCAAGCTGACGCTCATGTCAGAATCATTGCGTAACGACGGTCGGGTATGGGTGCCTAAAAAAGCCGAA
This sequence comes from Saprospiraceae bacterium, assembly GCA_041628815.1. Lineage (GTDB taxonomy): Bacteria > Bacteroidota > Bacteroidia > Chitinophagales > Saprospiraceae > JBFKOL01. The sequence goes on from JBFKOL010000209.1 coordinate 2,385, forward strand.
GACGCCAAAGCGATCAGGGAGGGGAAAATGAACGGCAGCGATGTGCCCGAAGAAGACAGGGATTATTACCTGGAAAGAAGGTACCCGGCATTCGGAAACCTGGTGCCCAGGGATGTTGCCTCAAGAGCGGCGAAAAAAGCCACGGACTCCGGCAACGGCGTCGCGCCGACGGGCCTGGCCGTATTCCTCGATTTTGCGGATGCCATAGAAAGATATGGAAAAGCGGAAGCCCATTCACGCGGGCTCAATGGAACGATTTCAAAGGACACAATTATCAAACTGGGCGAAGAAATTGTATCCCAGAAATATGGCAATCTCTTCGAGATGTATGAAAAAATCACAGGAGACAATCCATATAAAACGCCCATGAAGATCTATCCTGCTGTGCACTACACGATGGGTGGTCTTTGGGTCGATTATAATCTTGAAACGAACATCCCCGGGCTGTTTGCTGTCGGGGAAGCCAATTTCTCTGATCACGGGGCCAACAGGCTGGGGGCATCAGCCCTCATGCAGGGACTCGCAGACGGATACTTTGTGTTACCGTATACCATCGGACAATTTCTAAGCAATGAAATCAGGACGCCTGCATTCAGTCCGGAGCTGCCCGAGTTCCAGGAAGCCGAAATAGGCGTCAGGTCAAGAATAGACAGCCTGATGAACATTAAAGGAGACAAGTCCGTTGAAAGTTATCACAGGGCCCTGGGAAAGATTATGTGGGAATACTGCGGTATGTCACGCAATGCAGAAGGCCTGAAAAGGGGAAGACAAGAGATACGCGAACTCAGGGCGTCATTCTATAAGAACATATTCATACCCGGTGATACCGACGAGTTCAATCCCGAACTTGAAAAGGCTTACAGAGTAGCCGACTTCCTGGAACTCGGCGAGCTCATGATGCTGGACGCCCTTGACCGCAACGAATCTTGCGGGGGCCACTTCAGGGAGGAATACAAAACGGAGCAGGGCGAAGCGCTGCGCAATGACGAAGATTATACCTATGTGTCTGCGTGGGAGTGGGATGGCGATAATCCTGTTTTACACAAGGAGAATCTCGAATTTGAAAATGTTGAACTAAAAACCAGAAGTTATAAATAATATGAAGCTGACATTAAAGATCTGGAGACAAAAGAACAGCAAAGCCAAGGGCGCTTTTGAGACATACCAGGTTGAGGCCAATGAACACATGTCTTTCCTGGAAATGCTCGATGTTTTGAACGAGCGACTTATCAGTGAAAAAAAGGTGCCGGTAGCCTTTGATCACGATTGCCGGGAGGGCATTTGCGGCACTTGCGACATGGTCATTAACGGAAGGCCTCACGGGCCGATGAAAGGAACGACCGCATGTCAGCTTCACATGCGCTTTTTCAAGGATGGCGACACGATCACAATTGAACCGTTCAGGGCCATGGCTTTTCCGGTAGTGAAGGACCTTGTTGTCGACCGGTCTGCCTTTGACCGGATCATCCAGGCTGGTGGATATATTTCGGTCAACACCGGCCAGGCCCCCGATGGCAATGCGATCCCTATTGAAAAGGAGGTGGCTTCCCATGCTTTTGACTCTGCAGCTTGTATTGGATGTGGTGCTTGTGTGGCGGCATGCCCCAATGGTTCCGCCATGCTTTTCACTTCAGCAAAGATCAACCATCTCGGCCTTTTGCCGCAGGGAGAGGTCGAACAGGACAGGCGGGTCATCAATATGGTCAACCAAATGGACAAAGAAGGGTTTGGCCGCTGCTCGAATGTGGGATCCTGTGAAGCGGAATGCCCCAAGGAGATCAGCGTCGACAACATCGCGGCACTCAATAAGTACTACCTGAAAGCAGTTTTTGCTTCGTCCGTCTGACCTAAGAAACATACCTATCAATGGTTTTGCGACCAAACAGTGATCGAATTAATCAACTGAAGGGATAAAGTGATTTATTTCCCGGGGGTATCAGCAACATCAGCACTTGAATATTAGCCGAAAAGGGCTTAATTTAATAGGTTGATCTTAAGTCCCATGGCTATGAATAACCACTCTCTCTCCTCCCTTACGGCTGTTTTTATAAGTTTCTTTTTTCTCCTCGTCCTAATTGTTCAAGTAAAACCGGTGCAAGGCCAACTTTGGCTTGAAGAAAAGATACTTCCGGAAGTTCCCGGCTTTCCTTTTGTGCTTGGTTCAGGCGACAAAGCGGGAAGCAGTGTGGCCATAGATGGTAATTATGCTATTGTTGGTGCGCCGTATTCTGACAGCTTTTTCAGCAGCGGTGGCATGGCATTGATCTATGAATGGGACGGATCTGCATGGGTCCAGGCACAAGGCCTATTTCCATCGGATGGTGCGGCATATGATGAATTTGGTTATTCGGTGGCTATTTCTGGCACAACAGCACTCGTAGGGTCTCGTTTTGGCGACGGCAACGTCGGCAATTCTGGTGCCGCCTATATTTTTGAAAAAATAGGAGGGGCGTGGAACCAGGTAGCTAAGCTCACAGTGTCAAACGGGGCGTATGCTGATGATTTTGGTTCTTCGGTATCCATTTCTGGGGGCACGGCCATTGTGGGCGCGTCCGGCAATGACGACAATGGGTCAGGTTCGGGCGCTGCCTATGTTTTCGAGAAACCTGCAGGCGGATGGAGTGACACAACGGAAACAATAAAATTGTCGCCATCAGACCCCGCAGCAAATAAACAATTTGGCAAGTCGGTCTCCATTTCTGACAGCACAGCTATAGTAGGAGCCTATTATGGAAATGGCAATGTAAGCTCAACTGGGGCGGCATATATATTTGAAAGATCTGGAGGCACCTGGAGTCAGGTTTCAAAAATAACAGCTTCTGACGGAGCGGCATACGATAATTTTGGATGGTCGGTCTCCATTTCTGACAGCATAGCTGTTGTTGGCGCATATTTGGATGACGACAATGGTGGTGGTTCAGGCTCCGCCTATATTTTTGAAATAACCGGAGGCGCATGGACACAAGTGGATAAGTTGACACCTTCCGACGGTACAGGTGCAGACTATTTTGGATATTCAGTCAGCGTTTCAGACAGCACTGTTGTAATTGGTGCCTACAGAGACGATGACAATGGCAGTGATTCAGGCTCTGCCTACATTTTTGAAAAGGACGGAGGCCCCTGGACCCAGGTGTCTAAATTCACGGCTTCTGATGGGGTAGCCGGTGATTATTTTGGATGGTCCGTGTCCATTTCCGGCACCACGGCATTGGTGGGTACACCTCAGGATGATGACAAAGGATCAAATTCGGGATCAACATATCTTTTTGAAAAACCCGTAGGAGGATGGACTGATATAACAGAGACGGTCAAATTGCCGACTTTCGGGGGAGTAGCAGGAGAGGACTTTGCCGGCGCAGTGTCATTATCCGGCTCGACAGCTATAGTAGGGGCTCGTCAAAGTGATGGCAATGAAGGTGAATCGGGTGCTGTATTTATTTTTGAAAATAACGGAAGCTCTTGGACCCAGATAGCTAAGCTCATCGCGTCTGATGGGGCATCTGGAGATGTTTTTGGAAAAGCTTTATCCATTTCTGGAAATACAGTCGTCGTTGGTGTACCTGGCGACGATGACGACGGCACCAGCTCCGGTTCGGCCTATATATTTGTAAAGCCACCCTCGGGATGGACCGATACAACAGAGACGGCCAAGCTTACAGCTTCTGACGGGGCAAGCTATGACTATTTTGGCGAATCTGTGGCCATTTCTGACAGCACTGTTATAGTAGGCGCCCACGGCAATGATGCCAACGGACCGTTATCTGGTGCCGCCTATATCTTTGAAAAACCCATACCAGGGTGGAGCGATACGACGGAGACAGTGAAGTTGACCCCATATAGCGGAGGCGGGTATTTCGGCTACTCAGTATCCATTTCCGGTACGAAAGCCATAGTGGGGGCCTACAATGATAATGTGAATGGCATTAGTTCTGGTTCGGCTTCCGTTTTTGTTGAAATAGGTGGAAACTGGTATCAACTGGCAAAGCTGACCCCTTCAAATGCAGCCAACGGGGATTGGTTTGGTTTTTCCGTTTCTATTTCAGGCAACACTGCGATAGTTGGGCAATCGAAGAATGGCTATAATTCGGCGTATATTTTTGAGGAAACCAGTGGCACGTGGCTTCAGAAGGCCAGGCTGACGGCATCCGATGGTGCTTATGGCGATTATTTTGGGCGATCTGTGGCCATATCGGGGGATAGAGCGATAGTGGGGGCCCACTATGACGATGACAATGGCACAAATTCCGGCTCGGCTTATATTTTTGAAAAGCCTTTATTTGGATGGGCGGATACAACAGAGACAGCTAAGCTTGTGGCATTTGATGGTTCGGAATACGATTTCTTTGGTCTGCCTGTTTCAATCTTTGACACCACAGCTATCATTGGCGCAACTGGCGATGACGACAATGGCGCCAATTCAGGTTCTGCCTATATATTTCATAAAAGCCTCATTCCTGTAGCTAAATGCCGCCATCATACTGCTTACCTTGATGCGGGCGGTTACGTCACTGTCAGTCCCGATTCTATTGACAACGGATCTTTGGCTACGGCCGGTATTGACTCACTTAGTCTAAGCGCTTCCCAGTTTGGCTGTTCCGAATTGGGTGCCAACAGCGTTGTCCTCACCGTGACAGACCTCATTGGAAATACCAGTACTTGTTCAGCCACAGTCACAGTACAGGATACTATCCCACCTGTTGCCAGCTGCCAGAATGCAACGGCTCAACTTGACACCCTGGGAAATGTATCCATACTCGTTTCTGATATTAACAATGGGTCCACCGATGCCTGTGGTATATTGAATACGGCGATCAATGAAAGTGATTTCACATGTTTGGACGCGGGAGACAACACCGTTATTCTTACTGTATCTGACAACAACGGGAACAGCAGCACCTGTGAGACGACAGTCACTGTTCAGGACCTGGTGCCACCACCGACTCCTACCTGTATGGATGTAACTGTGCAGCTGGACGTCTCGGGCCAAGTTTCAATCATACAAAGCCAAGTGGATTCAAATACGAGCTCTGGTTCGGCTTATGTCTTTGAAAAACCGCCCACTGGTTGGTCTGATATGACCGAAGTCTACAAACTGGTGGCTGCTGATGCCACACCATCAGATAAATTTGGCTGGTCTGTTTCTTTATCTG
>JBFKOL010000210.1:0-7525 GCA_041628815.1 Saprospiraceae bacterium
GCCTGCGCTTGGTTAAGTTTATTATGGCAAAGGGAAAGCGCGACGGCATTCTTGCTTCGTGTAAGCTTGGCAGCACAGGTTAATTCTTGATGAACCCGTGATATCTATAAGAAGGTTGTTGAAAATTGTTCTATACCATCAATGAGTTGAATAGAATCGAGAATAAAGGGACTACTTGCGAGATTCATCCTAACGGGCACTGATTATCAACCACTTAGAGTATCTAAAAAAGGTCATTTGCGTTTTGGTTGGACAGTAATGATTGTGGACTATTAGTTTGATATCATATCATTTAGGACATTCAATCCCATCCTGAGAAATCAATTTCTTAAAATCAGTACAGCACGGAAACAGTTAAGGAGAACGGGAGAAAACATTAAGTGGCTGCAAAGAGAAGTGTGTAAAACAAAGTGCCCTTCACCTGGAGCAAAGGGCACAAGCATTTAACGATTATGGCTGTAATTTTTGTTATCGGATGTTGAACACGATAGGAAATGTCATTTTGGTCGCCACGATTTCACCGTCTTTTATCCCCGGTATCCAATCTGTCATTTCTGCAAGTACATTAATAATAGATGTATTGCAAGGTTTACAAAAGGCATCACCTTTGGACGATATGATCACCGTATCCTCCACCTTGCCATTTTCGGACACAACGAATTCTACCTCCTTTACGTAGGTACCCTTGGTTACGTTCCTTTGGGGAACTTCAAGGTGCTCAGTAATATATTGATTCAGCAATTGGGCAGTGCACGCGTTCGGATCACTGACATATTCGCAAGTTTTTCCAATGCTTGGCAGCTGGTCTACTTCCGAAGCCATATAATAAATGTCTTCAGTGACGGACCGCAATACTACTTCTTTATCAGTTGAATTTAGGCTGCCCAGCTTTTCATTTTCGTCCAGGTCGTAAGCGACCTGGCCAATGGAAAGTGGAAGAAGTGCCATAAAAAAGATGGCGCTGCATAATAATTGTCGGATGGAATATTGAGTGTTTGTCATTTCTCGTTTTTAATAATTATTGATTCACTAAGAAGACCCTGTGACTTGATGAATGGTTCGATCCAACATTTTTTTTGACAACATGATGTATTCCACCCTATACCCTGTTTATCAGGCTGCCCGCATGGTTTTCAAGCGAGATTGCATTTTTTTCTTTGCGGCATAAATCCTGCTTTTAATCGTACCGAGCGGAACGTCGAGTTTTTCAGCAATTTCTTCATAGGAATAACCGTCGTGATAAAGAAAAAAAGGCTTTTTATAAATCTCTTTAACATCCTTGATTCGTTTCATCAAATGTGCCAGTTTCAATTTTGAGACTCCCAGGTTCTTGACTGTTTTGGCCATGGGATTGGCTACACCTGAAGGCGCTTGTTCCAATAGTTTGCGTCGCCTGGTAGTCTTGGTATAAAGATCAATGTAGGTGCGTTTCACGATGGTATGAACCCAACTTTTAAATCGCTTTGAGGATTCGAGCCGATTCCTATATTTATATGCCTTGATTGCGGCGTCCTGAACGATGTCGAGGGCTTCATCCCTGTCTCCACACAGCTTGGTGGCATAGCCGTGTAATGCATCAAAATGCTGGTTGTACTGTCTAATGAATTCTTTTGTAGTCATAATCGTTTTTTGTATTAGAAAAAGAGTTTGGCGATTGGTCACTGTAGATTTGATCGATGTCGTCCTGAGTCCATTGGCATCCAGAGAATGTTTCTTCTACTTCTCTGACGTAGCGATGGAATGGGGGACAGCCCTTGATCACGCGTTCTACCTGTCCTTCAACAATGAGCAGAGAAGTAGGAATGCGGTCAATATGAAAGTCCCTTAAATGCTTTTTGTCTTCGTCTACGTCGACATGCAGCACTTCAACATTGGCGCATTTTTGTGCTATGCGCTGATTGTGAAAAACAATAAATTGTGACTCTGACGACCATTGTGCTACGAATGAGACAATGGCTTGACCATGTTCCTTCTGGAACAATGCACTTAGCTGGTCATCACTAATAAGTTTACATTGAATACTGTTATAACTGTGAAATCGCATATTCAATTTACTATATTGCAATGAATATGCCAAATATATATCTATTTGATATTCAATTATTTATGTAAATATTCAACATACTTTGTTGATTATATTTAATCTTATTGATTATATTTAATCTTTTAGATCCCTGGTGATCTGTAACTTTCGCATCTTACTTGCCAGCGTTTTTCCATTCATCTTCAACAATTCCGATGCACTGTTAGGGCCTGTAACTTTCCAACGGCACCGCTCGAGTGCACGCACGATGTGCCTTCGCTGGGCGTCTTCAAATGACATGAACTTTTCATCATCAGACGAACGCAGGTCGCTTTCCAGCCTGAAGTCGAGATGGAGTATTTTCCCAGTACTCAACACGACAGACCTTTCAACCATGTTCTCCAGCTCTCTGATGTTGCCGGGAAAATTATATCTCAACAACCTGTTTAGGGTGGCTTTCTTGATTTTCAACGGAGGCTTCCCCGTCTTCCTGCAATACTTTTTTACAAAATGCTGGACCAATACGGGTATGTCTTCCGGTCTTTCTCGAAGTGGAATGTTATGGATGGGAAAGACATTGAGGCGGTAGTACAAATCCTGCCGAAAACGTTTTTGACGCACCTCTTTCTGCAAATTGCGGTTGGTAGCAGCGATGATTCTCACATCCACCTTAATCGTTCTGGTATCACCCAGTTTTTCAAATTCTCCGTCCTGCAAGACTCGGAGTAGTTTAGGTTGTAATTCAAGGGGTAATTCACCTATTTCATCGAGAAACAATGTACCCCCGTGAGCCAATTCAAATCGGCCTTTTTTGTCAGAGAATGCCCCGGTAAAAGCCCCCTTGACATGACCGAAAAGTTCACTCTCAATCAAATCACTCGGCAAATTGGCACAGTTTACCCTGATCATCGATCGCTCTGCACGTCGTGAAATTTTGTGAATGGCTCTGGCAATCAGTTCTTTCCCGGTACCTGTTTCACCAGTGATTAGTACGGTTGCATCCGTCTCAGCCACGCGCTGCATTTGAGCAAGCACGCTTTTATAGTTGTCAGAAACCGAAATGATGTTCTCGAAAGAATGTTGGCTGCTGATTTCTCCCTGCAAATACTCGTTTTCTTCCTGCAGCCTGTCCTTCAAACGACTGATCTCCTCAAGTAAGACACGGTCCTTCTCCACACTCTCCAGCCTCGCGCGTATGTCTCGAATAAACAGTACATTCAAAGAACGGTATTCAGACTTCATACGCGTTGCGGAAACTTCTACAGGAATTGTTGAGCCATCCTTCAGTGTGTGTACGGTCTGCATGACAAACTCTTCGGACCTTCCAACTTCTTCTACCTTGTTCTGGAGCTCTACCGATCCCATGGAACGGTTGATTTCAGCAATGTGCATCTTATTGAATTCCGTTTCCGTATAGCCGTAAAATTCACACGCCGCCTTGTTTGCATACACAATATGACCCTCCATGTCATTCCATAAACACATAACACGGGTGTTGTCCAGGGCAAACTTCACCTCTTCGAGCTGTCGCTTCGTGCGGATGATCTCCCTCATATCGCCAGATACCGAACCCAGCTTATTGAAATGCATGGCGACCAGTCCTTCTCTTGCGCCCCTGGTCAAATAGGTTTTGGCGTCAAAATATACTCCTTCCCTGTCCATGAATTCGAGAATCGTCTCGAGTTCTCCCTGCACCTTGATTTTGTTATACAACCGCCTCCACTCTTTGAGACTCAACTCCGGGCAGATTCCGTATATGAACACATTATCCAACTGATCCTCACCAAACAATAGGTCCTTTGACGCCTGGTTGGCTTCAAAAATTTTTCCTTGCAGATCCACTGATACTTTACCCACCCCCAACTTCTCCAATAAGGCTTCTCCTGATTTCAATACTATGATTTGGATTAAATATAATCAATACAAAATCATTGTCCTCCCAACCGCCAAAGTCATATTTCCATCAAGATGTCACACGTCGAAAGTGTAATGCATTTTCGCAATCGAACCATTTCGCGACTCAAGGGGTCTTCAAGGCAAACATTTAAACGAATATGGATACGATACAAACACTTAATCTTGAATTACAATCGGCTTCCGGCGAGTTAGTTAATAAAGTGGAAGGATGGATCAGCGCCCTGGTCCTTCAGCTTCCCAACCTCGTTTTGGCCACACTGATCTTCCTGGCAGGCGTGGTAATCACCAGGTTCATGCGAAGGGGTGTCAAAAAAACCGTTGCCAGGTATTCTGACAACCAAACCATTGTTAATCTCGCCTCCAATGTCACCGCTGTAATCTTTAGTGTAATCCTTGGGCTGATCATTCTTAGCGTATTCAACCTGGATGGTGCGGTCAATAAATTCCTTGCCACAGCTGGCATTCTGGGCCTGGCTGTGGGGCTTGCACTTCAGGACCCCCTTACCAATCTTTTCTCAGGTGTCCTCATGAGTGTCCGGGATATGTACAACATTGGTGATATCGTGGAAACCAATGGGTTTTTCGGTACCATTCAAACGATTTCCTTGCGTTCAACAGTCATTGCGACACCACAAGGTCAAAGAGTTACTATCCCCAACAAGGATGTCATACAAAATCCGCTGATCAATTACTCCATTTTAGGAAACAGGAGATTGGACCTGGTCTGTGGTGTATCCTATGGTGAAGATCTCGAAGAGGTAGAAAGAATTGTTCTCGATTGTACCACCACAATAGATGGTGTAAATACCGATAAGCCGATCAAATGCTACTTTACCGGATTTGGGGATAGCAGCATTGACCTTGTTCTCCAGGTATGGACAGAATATGCGCGCCAACCGGACTTTCTGAAATTCAAAAGTGATGCCATCAAGTCAATTAAGAAAGCATTTGACAAATCGGATATATCCATACCCTTTCCTATCAGGACATTGGATTTCGGGATCAAGGGTGGTGTCCCTCTCAAGAGTATGCTGCAATCCAAGAGCCTGGTGAATGGCTTGTAAGAAGCTTTATTACACGCTAACCAGATTTAAATAAAAAAATACGTCAATAACAGATGAATCATAAAATAAATAGAATCGGACTCTATGCCGGACTTGCCATGGCCATTTTAATGGCCGCAATGAGCATAACCGGCAATTTTGAAATTGGTCCGGTCAAGTACATTAAATACATCGTCCTAATGGGCTTTTTGATTAAGGCAGGAATACTTATCAAACAAAACGCACCGGCTAAAAAGTTTTTTCAACGAGCAATGCTGGGTGGTCTGAGAATTGTCGTACTCGCGGGACTTATCGTTGCTTTTACTTCCTTAATGCTCTATGTTGTTCAACCTGAATTTGCTCCAATGAAATTCAACCTTTTACCCACCAACGGTTTACAGGCCTTCACCATTTCGGTGATGTTGCTCATAGAAACTGTTGCTCTGGGATTCATCTTGAATTTTGCAGTTATTCAGGCCCTGAAACCGGGAGCGGAAAACATCCAGCCATAGATGAAGAATGCATTTTACCTGCTCGGCACAATTTATCTTTCTGTAGTAGCACTGTTGCAGGGAGCCTTTATTCTTAAGCCTCTTTTTTTAGGTGCCCTTTTGGCTATTCTCATTTCGCCTTTGGTGCTGCTGATAAAGAGAGTCGTTAAATGGCATGCCTTGAGTTATATTTTGGCCATCGTTTTTTTAACTATAGCCGTTGGTTCAGCTGCTTTGGTAGCCAGCACTCAACTGATGGGTCTTTTCAGCGATATCAACTCTGAAAAATACCAAATCGAAAACCTGCGTAATTCCATGGAGACCTATCTGCAGAATCTCGGATTGAAATTACCGGGTTTTAACGAAATGCTGTCCAATGCATTTGGTAAAATCTTCGAAGGCCTTTCCGAATTATTAGCTTCATTAATCAGTGGGAGCGCCAGCACTCTATTAATGATCGTACTCGCGGTGGTTTTTGGATTCTTCTTCTCCGCATACCACGAAGTGATGAAAGAATCCATCCTTAAGGTTTTCGACCGAAATAACAAAAAAGTGGCGAGGGATGTATTTCGCAAAGTACCCAGGATTATAAGAGATTATATACGGGGCATGAGTATCGTCATGATTGCACTCGCGCTTATCAGCTCACTGGCCTACTGGGCCATCGGGATCAAATATGCCTTGATTTGGGGTATTCTGACGGGTATCCTGGCATTCATTCCATACATAGGCTCACTTATTGCCTTAATTCTCCCGTTGACCTATACTTTAATAGAATCAGCCGAACTCTTTCAACCGCTCTTACTTATCGGAGTTTTTACATTGATACAACAAATAGAAGGCAATTTTCTAACACCGAAAATTGTGGGTGAATCGGTCAATATTAATCCTCTTGCTGCATTGTTAGGGATGATCATTGGCGCAAAGATCTGGGGAATCTTTGGAGTGTTCATCAGTATCATTGCTACGGGCATATTGAAAATCGTATTGGAAAACTACAATGATCTCCGTCCATTGTCTGACCTTCTCGGCGATGAGATTATTGAACAGGAGGCCTGACCGCCTCTATCATTAAATGTGCATTAAGGTCATTTTACGCGAACAAAAATATGACTCATGCCGTCCTAAAAGTGAATTGATTCTATAACACTAAAAAAATAACTATGAACAACAAGAATACCTTTCTCATAGGAGCAGGCCTTGGTCTTGCACTCGGCTATTTATTAAACTCGGACAGCGGCAGGGAAATGCGCAAGCAAACTGGCGAAATGGTCAAAGACCAGGTGGACCAGGCTTTAATTAAAAGCAATGAATGGGTTGACACTGCGGCCAATGCGGCAAGCAAAATCAAAGAACAAGGCAATGAATACCTCAAGAAAATGAACCAGGCTCCGGTGGACGACAGGGAAATAGCTGTCTTCATCGAGGAGAAGATCCAAACGTTGAAAAACGAATTGTTGAACGAGGTGAAAAAACCCGAATTATCCACGAATCACGTCAATAGCTAAGAATGAAAGAGTGGATACGTCTCACAGAAGAATCCATCGGTGCCTATCTTGTAACAAAAAAGATAGCACGGACAGGGCTTGATAAAACTGAAAAAGTATTGCTGAAGAAATCATCTTCTATGGTTTCTTCAGTAGTAAGCCTTGCCATGGTGGCAGTAAACATCCTGGTGATGGTCTGGATAGTAGCTTTTTTGGCTGGCTATGCAGTAAGCCAGTGGTTGGATTCAGGTATCTTCCTTTTTGTAGTTCCACTTATTATTTCGTTCGTTATAACCGGTATTTTCTGGTACAGACGATCGTCCATATTCTCTATGATCGTTCTAAAATCAACCGGAGAGCATCTCTGAACCGGTATAGAGCTAAGCTATTTTATGAATCCTATTTCGCGAAAATAGTTAAGGCTACTTTTAAATTTCATCTTCATAGTAGCCGCCAATTCACTGGCCTGCTGGTTCAGCCGGGACATCCAGCGGACCACCTCGGCCACGTCTTCGGGTTCGGTCTGTCCACGTTTTAGCGCCGTGGTCGTTACGCCAAAGCCGA
>JBFKOL010000211.1:0-7509 GCA_041628815.1 Saprospiraceae bacterium
CTCCGGGCTGGATGACGGCTGCTATGCCTGCTTTATGTGCCAGTTCTACACAATCTGGAAAAGGAAAGAAAGCATCTGATGCCATGACGGCACCATCGAGGTCAAATCCCAGCCTGCGCGCCTTATCGATGGCCTGGATACAGGCATCCACCCTTGAAGTCTGACCGCAGCCCATACCAATCAATTGCTTGTCTTTGGTCAGCACGATGGTGTTGGACTTCAAATGTTTGACCACCCTGTTGGCAAATAACAATTCCTGGATTTGTGAATCTGTTGGCTCAAGAGTGGTGACCACCTGGAGATCGTCCTTCACTTCTACCTTAGAATCACGATCCTGGACGATCAACCCGCTAAGCACGGATTTTACCTTTTTGACCGTAGGCTTACAGGGCTTTCTCCTGAGCAGTATTCTATTTTTTTTGCGTTTGAGCAGCTCAAGTGCGTCGGTATCAAACTCAGGAGCGATCAAAACTTCGTAAAATTGTTTGTCGATCTCTGAGGCAGTATGCCGATCAACGGTCCCATTCGTGATCAGAATACCTCCGAATGCAGACACGGGATCTCCAGCAAGGGCAGCTTTGTAAGCGCTGACTGTATCATTTCTTACCGCCACTCCACAGCTGTTCGTATGCTTGAGGATGGCAAAAGTGACCCTTTCTTCAAAGTCAAGCATGATTTCCACGGCCGCATCAATGTCTACCAGGTTGTTGTAAGAAAGTGGCTTTCCTCCCAGTACATCAAACTCGGTTTCCAGATCCCCCTGATACGATGCATTCTGGTGTGGGTTCTCCCCATACCTGAGCGGGTGAGTATTACCATCGTCTTTTTCAGTTGCAGCGGATATTCCTCCAAAATAATTTGAGATTGCGTGATCGTATGAAGAGGACACCCTGAATGCCTTGAGCGCAAGATCCCTGCGCTTTTCCAACGTGGTGCTGCATTCTCCTTCGTCCATGATGGATCGTAGGTCGCCGTACTGCTCCTGGGAAGGAATAACGACGACATCCTTGAAATTCTTGGCTGCAGCCCTTATAAGGGCGATGCCACCGATATCAATCTTCTCAATAATCTTGTTTTCTTCGTCCGTCTGTGCCACGGTATCTTCAAAAGGATAGAGATCGACGACGACGAGATCAATCTCCGGAATATCATATTTGGCAAGTTGGTCGAGGTGATCACGCTGGCGTATTGCAAGAATGCCCCCGAAAACTTTGGGGTGAAGTGTTTTAACCCGTCCGTCGAGAATGGAAGGATATGTAGTCAATCCTTCTACACTTTGAACATTCGCATGATGCGATTCAAGTAATTTCTGGGTGCCGCCGGTAGAGTAGATCGTGATACCCTTCCTCACCAGCAATGGGATGATTTCGTCTAGGCCCTCTTTGTGGTACACCGAAATGAGGGCGGTTCGTATTTTCTTTTTCATTGAGGACTGTTGTAAGGGATGCAGAATGCGGTGCGAAAATAACAGAAATTAGCATAGACTAAACCATCTTCGGCAGGTAATAAACCGACAGGGTGCCGGTGGCTGGATAGCAACCTCCTTCAAGGTGTCATTTTTTTGAAGTCAAGAATGTTTCCCATCGAATAACACTTCCGGCAACGGGGCTCATATTTGTCCTTTTCCCCCACTAGTACCGTGTCGACTTCTGCAGTCAGGCGGTAAGAATGTGTGGCCAGGTTCCCGCAATGTGGACAGATCGCGTGAACTTTGGTCACGTATTCTGCTATAGCGAGTAAGTGAGGTACAGGACCAAACGGCCGCCCCTTGTAGTCCAGATCGAGCCCGGCGACAATGACACGAATTCCATTCAGTGCGAGTTGCTCACAGACCAAAGGCAGGTCCTGGTCAAAAAATTGGCCTTCATCAATACCCATGACGTCATAGGATTCAATCAAGGTAAGCAGTTCCTTGCTACTTGAAATGATCGAGGAAGAAACGGCATTGTCATCGTGGGATACGACCTGGGTTTCACTGTACCTGTTGTCCGTCACCGGTTTGAATATTTCGACGCGCTGGTTCGCAATTTTGGCACGTTTTGTACGCCGTATCAACTCTTCAGTCTTGCCCGAAAACATGCATCCGGTGATCACTTCGATCCATCCACTTCTCTGACCACGATATTTGGGCTCTAAAAACATACAATCGAATTATACTTTTCTTCGAGTTTATCAGTTTATCATAGCAATATCTGTTGTCTTATCCAGGGGGTAACACCCATCAGAATTTCAGCTATGGAGTTATCGAAGTCAAAAATAATTCTAAAAAAAATAACCGCACTTCACGAAAGTGCTGAAGCATTTGAGGGAGGAATGAGTAAGATGGAACGCGACCTGATCCTGCATTATCTTCGGGAATTGTACGAGTTGATCGCTATAGAACCCCTGAAGGAGTCACGGGAGGAGGAGAGGCCCCGCACAGAGCCAAAACCGGAGACAGTCTTACCTTCTGCTGAACCTCATTCGGCGAAGGCAGGAATGGCCATGAAATACATAGAAAAAGAACAAGTCACGCAACCGTCGAATTCTGGGTCGATTGACCAAACTGTGCCTGCCTGGCAGCATCAAAAAAACGATTCGGCCAACGGTGTGACCACCGAAACAATCGCTGCAGAGGAAAAAAGTCCCGGGGCTGAGATTATCACGGAAAATCGTCCTTTGAAAGAACTGTTTGAAGAGGACAAGGCGTCCCTGGCTTCTTCGAGGTTCGGACGGCTACCGATATCGGATATTTCAAAATCCATGGGTATCAATGACAGGATTCAAACCATCAACGAACTATTTGGCGGTGACCAAAACGCTTTTAACAATTGCACGGCAAAGCTGAATGCCCTGAAAGGGTTTGAAGAGGCAAAGAGGTACCTGATTAGTGGTCCGGCCAGCACCTATGAGTGGGAAAACCCAATGAAAAAGACAAAAGCCTTGATGTTCATAAGCCTCGTACGCCGGAGGTACCTGTGATTTGCCCGCCAAATGAGGTTCCGCGAGAACGATCTTCAGGAAACAGGCGTTAAAAGAACGTAATGGAACGTCCAAGAAGACCCATAGATATCTACGGTGCCATACAATTTCCCCTTTACCTGATCATTGTCCTCTGGACCATTCACATCCTCAAGGTGGCACAGGTTTTCCGTTTTGGCAATTACGGATTGCTGCCACGCGACACCGATGGTCTTTTAGGCATCCTGACGGCCCCTTTTATTCACGGCAATTTCCAGCATCTCATGTCCAACAGTGTGCCGCTGTTTGTCCTGACCTTTCTCATGGTCCTATTCTATAAGAAAGTGGCCTATCAAAGCCTGTTGCTGATTTATGTCCTGACCGGCGTAGCGGTTTGGGCGTTTGCCCGGGGGAATGTCATGCACATCGGTGCCAGCGGCGTGGTATACGGGCTTGTCAGTTTTGTTTTCTGGACGGGTCTGTTCCGCCGCAATATCAAATCAATCATTTTGGCACTAATCGTCACCCTGTTGTACAGCGGTTATTTCCTGGGTGTATTGCCCAACCAGCGCGGTATCTCCTGGGAAAGCCATTTGTTTGGAGGGCTCGTCGGTATCATGGTGGCCTACTGGATGAAAGACTTCATAGACCCTGAAGTAGAAACAGAAGAAATCGCAAGTGAGAGTGAAGAGTATTTCCTGCCGAGGGATGCCTTTGAGATGACGAGAAAGGAACGCAGCAGAAGATTGGACGATGACTTCTGGCGATCTGATCACACCTAAATTTTTCTTAAATACATTCATAAGGACAACAATGGTATTTCAATTAGAGTTGGAAGGAAAAAATGTCATGATACGTTTGTTTACCGCTATTCTCGTTTGTTTCGTTTATGCCGGGCAAGTGAATGCACAATTCAAGAACATACTTAACAAGGCAAAGGAAACCGTTCTTGGAGAGGATGAGTCCAGCATTGGATTGGGTTTGAAGGAAGCACTCCAGGTCGGTGTAGATGACGCAGTCAGCAGCCTGGCCCGTGAAAATGGGTATTTCGACAGTCCCTACAAGATTTTGATACCGGAAGAAGCACAAAAAGTCGTGTCGACCGTTTCCGGGCTGCCTGGTTTTCAAAACCTCGAAACCGATCTCGTCAAAAAGATGAATGAAGCGGCAGAGATGGCCGTCAAGAAAGCAGGTCCTATTTTTCTTTCGGCCATCAAGCAAATGACTTTCGAGGATGCCATGAATATCCTTATGGGCGAACAGGATGCCGCCACCAGGTACCTGGAGCGAACCTCGAGGGCTGCTCTTTACGCGGAATTCATGCCGGTCATACAAGCCGCTTTGGACGAGGTAAATGCCCGCGCCTATTGGAAAACGGCCGTCGATGCCTATAACAAGATCCCCCTGCAGAGAAAACTCAACCCAGAGCTGGACGATCATGTGAACAATGAGGCGCTGGATGGGGTGTTCGGACTTGTCGAGAAAAAGGAGGAGGGGATAAGGAGTGATGTAGGTCTACGGACTAGCCCGTTGCTCAAAGAGGTATTTGCGAAGCAGGATAGGGGGTGAGGCTTGGTACTGGGTACTGGTAATTGGTTAAAGGGTGTCTAATTCAAATGATTTCACATTTTTGTTAATATTGCGTTGTAATTATTTGGAGGATCTTTTGACGTCTTAATCAAGAAGTCACCTCATTGAGGAAACTTATTTAGAATAATCATTTATTATACTCAGAAAAATTTATAGTTTTAGCGATAATTTAATTCCATTAAAAAATTATAACCGACTTGAAATGAAGAATTTTAGCGTAATTATTGCTTGCTGTTTCTTGGTCTTGAGTGCCTTTGGTCAGACCGAAAGTGATGAAATGAAAATGAAAGAAGAACAGCAAAATCAACCTTATAACCCGGAAGGAACGGTGCTTGCTAATTTCCCCGGTGAATTGACAACCTCTTCGCCAACTTACGGCCGAATTTTTACAAATGAAACTAGTATTGCTTGTGATGCGAATTCATTATTTTCAGGCATTGGCACAAATGTTTATTACCAGGTATTTCCTATCGCAACTTCTTTGGATGGAAATTATGAATTCGAAGTTCAAAAAGCCAATCCCGGTGATATATCTGATAGCGTGTTGTCTCTTTATTGTGAATTTGACCCATTAAATGCCGATCAAATGCTTGAAGCCTATAACGATGACGGTGGAATCGGTTTGGCCTCTCTGATAGCACATCCTTTGACTACTGGAAAGCAATATAATTTGGTGGTCGCCACATATAGCAACGGGGATGTAGGAACTTTTAATCTCCAGATCAGAGGTCCAGATGGAGCCATTATTACTGAGTCCCCCAAAGCAATTCCTACCATGGGAGAATGGGGATTGATCATCCTTGGCATCAGTCTGGCAATTTTTGGTATAGTCGCCATCCGCAGCAAAGTATTTCAACCTTCGATAGCCAAGTAAACCTTAAACAATAAAAGAATAAATGAGCCCGGGCATTCGTCCGGGCTTTTTTGTTCTTCTTCGCCCTACGATAGCTATTACACATATCCGTATTATTTTTTGATCTTTGAAGGCTGTTTTCTTCCACTCATATGGATGGATAAGTCAATGAGCAATTCGGAAAAAAGAAAGAATAGACCAGTTCTTATCTACGACACCACGCTGCGTGATGGTACGCAGGGTGAGGGGATATCCTTTACGGCCCAGGACAAGTTGCGTATAGCCCGGCGGATGGATGCTTTTGGCATCGACTACATCGAAGGAGGTTGGCCCGGGTCCAATCCGCGGGACATGGACTTCTTCGAACTCGCAAAGGGTGAAACCTTCAAACACGCCAGGGTGGCCGCTTTCGGATCCACCCGTCGCGCAGGCACGTCCGTCGATGAGGATGATCAGGTCAAGATGTTGTTGGAGGCGGCCACACCTGTGGTCACCATATTCGGAAAGACCTGGCTTCTGCATGTGACGGACGTGCTTAAGACCACCCCAAAGGAAAACCTGGCCATGATCGGGGATACTGTCGCATATCTCAAAAAACACGGCAAGGAAATACTCTATGATGCCGAACATTTCTTCGATGGTTTTAAAGACAATTCCGCCTATGCACTGGATACACTGAGGGCAGCCATCGACGGCGGAGCGGACTATGTAGTGTTGTGTGATACCAATGGTGGGTGCCAGGTGGGAGAGATCAAGGAGATGGTCAACGCTGTTGTCGAGGCCTTTCCCGGCGTACCTGTCGGCATGCATTGTCACAACGATTGCGGGCTCGGGGTAGCCGTGTCACTTGCCGGTGTAGAGGCCGGAGCTTCCATGATCCAAGGGACGATAAACGGTTACGGTGAGCGTGTGGGCAATGCCAACCTTACCTCGATCATGCCCAACCTCGCCCTGAAAATGGGTTACGATATTCATTGCAAGGACAATTTGCCGGAGCTCAAGGACTTCTCCAACTATGTCGACAATCTGGCCAACAGGCTTCCTTTTGCTAAGGAACCGTTTGTGGGCAGAAGTGCTTTTGCACACAAAGGTGGCGTTCACGCCAATGCGGCCAAAAAGGTGGCGCGCAGCTACGAACACATGCGGCCCGATGAAGTGGGCAACCAGCAAAGAATACTGCTGTCCGATATGGCCGGTGGGAGCAGCGTCGTCATGAAAGCCCGCCGGATGGGCATCGAGTTGAAAGAGAAGTCGAAAGAGATGCGAAGTTTTCTTGCGCTGCTGAAGAAATTGGAGAATGAAGGGCATGAGTTCGAAAATGCAGATGCTTCCTTCTATGTCTTGCTGCACAAGCACTTCCTGGGTCATGAAGACATCTTTGAGTTGGTGAGTTACCGCATCATCTCAGAAGTGGTCAGGGACACGGACAAAAACATTTCAGAAGCTGTCGTCAAACTTCGCGTCAAAGGTGAAGATGTGATACAGATCAGCGTTGCTGAATCGGTCGGTCCTGTCGGTGCCCTTGACCATGCGGCAAGGATTGCCTTTGCCAAACGTTTTCCGATCCTGGACTCGGTACACCTGGTGGATTATAAGGTGCGCATCATGCAGGCGGGTCTCGGTACAGACTCTGTCACGCAGGTCTTGGTGAAGTCTACGGATGGTGAGTCGACATGGTGGACGTGCGGGGCAGACTCGAATATCATCCACGCCTCATGGGAAGCATTGAGGGATGCGTACAGATATAAGTTGTTGCGAAGCAGGCAGGAGGACTAATAGAAAATATAGATTAATTAGGAGGATTTTAAGGCGGATGAATCTACCTATCAATTTCTATATTTTAACCTCAGCTAGAGGTCTATCCCCATATTTTTCATAAGCGCACTGGCATTAAAACTCTTCGAAACACCGCTTCTCTTTTTATAATCAAATTGCATTTGATCGTCTTCTACTTCTACTTCGAAGCAATAGTTTTTTATATCTAACTCGGTTGAATCCGCCCAGTGTCCCAGCGCGAGATCATGTGTGGAAATCAATCCTGAGCCATTGTATTCCAACAGTTTTTTTATGAGGGCCTTGGCACCCTCATGGCGATCTTTTGTATTGGTACCTTTCAATACTTCATC
>JBFKOL010000212.1:0-7495 GCA_041628815.1 Saprospiraceae bacterium
ATTCCCGCTTGCCATTTTCACATACTTGCTATTTGCTCCGCCTCAAGGAATGACTCAGGTAGGATTGTTCTTATGGTTGACTTGTTTTTCGATTCTTGTAAGGGTTGCATTGACTTTTTTCATTGTGCCGCACATGTCACTAGGAGCTGAAATTACAACACACTATGAAGAACGAACTTCCGTGACTGCCTTCAGGATCATGTTCGCAGCACTCGTAGCTCCAGTTATTATCATCCTTGGACTGACAGCTTTCTTTATTCCCGAGGAAGGAATGGAAAATGGGTTGTTCAAAATTTCTGCATATCCAAAGTTTGCCTTCTTATGCGGAATACTGATGGTAGTCACCATTTCAATAAGTGTATGGGGCACCAGGCACCTTATACCAAAATTGCCAAGAGTCCAAATGAGCTCTTCCACGATCTCAATTTTGGGCTTATGGAGTGAAGTTGCTTCGGCCCTAAGGTTAAAATCTTTTAGGCAATTGATTGTCTACATGATGTTGATTTATACAGGGATCGGAATCGGGGTCATTTTTACAACTTACTTCATTACCTATTATTTTGAATTGACGGAAAAAGAACTTGCATTTTTACCAATTTCCTCTGCTGTTGGTGGCGTCCTTGCACTTTTTGTGGCCCCGAAGTTGGGTCAAATGTTTGACAAGAAACAGGCCGCAATATTTAGTTCTCTGCTCTTTGCTATCTTTTTTAGTGCTCCCTATAATTTAAGAATATTAGGCCTTTTCCCCGAAAATGGTTCTGTCAGACTGGTGCCGGTCTACCTGCTTACTCTACTTGTCGCCTATCTATTTCTATGGGTGGCAATGAGCCTGGCAAATTCAATGATGGCAGAAGTTATTGACGAATATGAGCTAGTCACGAGCAAAAGACATGAGGGGCTATTCTTTTCAGTTCTATCATTCGCATATAAGTGCACAACAGGAATAGGCCAGTTCATAGCAGGTCTATTGCTGACGTGGATATCGTTTCCAACACAGGCCGAAATCCATGACATCCCGCCATCGGCAATGTCAGGACTTGGAATTGTCGGGGGGCCGATTCTTATGGGGCTCTATATTTTGTCCTTGTTTTTTTTAAGAACCTATCCGATAACTCGTAAAAGATATTTGGAAATTCGTCTATATCTTGACAGCAAGGAGTGAGCCTTATAAAATCACGGAAAAAGAGAACAGAGCTTTTGGGGGATTCTTCGCCTAATTTGAATTGCTGAAAATCGAGAACAAAATAATTAGAGACACCACCAACATGTATTTTAACGAAGACCATGAACTTTTCAGACAAAGTTTCAGGACTTTCCTTCAAAGTGAAGTATTACCTAATATTGATCAATGGGAATCGGAAGGTCAACTTCCCCGTGAAATATACTTGAAGTTTGGCCAAATGGGGTATTTCGGATTAGCGTTTCCGGAGCAATATGGGGGTGCGGACCTGGATGAATGGTATAGTGTCATATTTGATGAAGAAATAGCCAGGATGAATTCCGGTGGATTCGGTGCTTCTATTGGTGCGCATCCCAGGCTGGCGCTTACACATTTGAATTCGGAAGGAAGCGAATATTTGAAGAAGAAATATCTCGTGCCTGGTATTCGGGGAGAGCTGGTTGGTTGCCTGGCTATAACAGAACCTTCAGGAGGCTCCGACGTTAAAGCTTTGCGCACGGAGGCCAGAAAAAAGGGTGATGATTTTGTAGTATCGGGGTCTAAAACATTCATCACCAATGGTGTGCTTAGCGATTTCATCATTGCTGCCGTAAAGACCGAATCACGAGCGGGAGCCGAAGGTATCAGTTTGCTGGTAATCGACCGGAACACACCAGGCGTTTCGGCGCGCCCATTGCGCAAACTTGGATGGCACGCTTCGGATACGGGAGAGATTTCTTTTGACGAGGTTAGCGTGCCGATCGAAAACCTTCTTGGAGTCGAAAACCTGGGATTCTTTTACATCATGCAGCATTTTGTTTCAGAACGGCTCTCCATGGCTGTAGGTGCCATCGCAACATCTTCCTACGCGCTCGAACTGACCCTTCAATACATTGCGGAAAGAGAGACATTTGGAAAAAAGCTCAATCGCTACCAGGTATTGCGACATCGTATTGCCCAACTGGCTGCAGAGATTGAAATGAACAGGTCATTTGTATACAGTTTGGTTGAAAAACACATTCGCGGAACTTATCTGGTCAGGGAAGCCTCGATGGCTAAATTATTGGCAACACAGCTTGCTGATAAGGTAGTTACACAGTGTTTGCAGATGTTCGGAGGATACGGATATATGGAGGACTATCCCCTTGCAAGAATGTTCAGGGATACCCGACTGGGTCAAATTGGGGGAGGTACCTCTGAGATACTCTGTGAGATCATTGCCAGAATGGTGATTGACGGCAAAGGTTACCACATTCCTAAGTTGTAACAATTCCGGGCATAAGAGATTTTAAGCAGAACAGTCTTTCCATTCCAAATCCATTGAATGTTACACAGCTTCTTCGTAGTACTGTTTTAGAATATTTTTAAGTTGTAAGGCAGTCGAAACGCCCGATGATCTCCAAACAATCTTTCCTTTTTTGTAGATGATCAATGTGGGAACACCCCTGACGTTTAGTTTTTGAGCCAGATGTTGATTCTTGTCGACATCAATTTTAATGATGTTGACCCTCCCTTTTAGTTCTCCCGCCAGTTGTTGCAGGACCGGATTCATCATTTTACAGGGACCACACCAGTCAGCGTAAAAGTCAACCAGTGTAGGTTTGTTACTGCCAATGATCTCTTTGAAGTTTCTTTTCTTTTTTTTCATATTAAAAATCTAAACAGTTCAGGGCGGGCACAAAGTTCAGATCAACTGAATGACTTGTCTGTCAGACCGAATGCGTTTTGAGTTTTCAAGCTTTTTTAACAAACGTGAAATGGTTTCTCTTGAAGCGTTCAAATCATTCGCAATTTCCTGATGCGAGGCATGAATTTTACCATCTTCAGAGTACAAGCTCCTTTGTTCTAAGTAATCTATTAGCTTTTCATCCAGGTGTGCAAAAGCCAATTTGTCAATTGAGTCGATTAGGTCAAACAACCTCTGGTCGTACATTTCTAAGATGAAATTTCTCCATACTGGGAAACGGGTCATCCAGGTGTCCGCATCTGTTAGAGGTATTGTGATGATCGTACTATCCAGTTCTGCTATCGCCTTTACCTCACTGCGTTTTCTCACCAGGCAACAGCTGAAAGAGGCTGCACAGGAAGATCCCGGCCCTAAATAATAAAGAAAGACCTCCCTGTCCTCTTCATTCTGTCGAATAATTTTTATCAAGCCATCTACAACAAGCGGCACAAAACGAATGAATGAGCCATAATCGATCAGGACATCACCTTTATTAACGCGAAGGACTCCGGCACTTTTCAAAATTTCATTTTTGAAATTGGGATCCTTGAACAATGCCGGGAATGCCTCCGACAAGTAAGATTCGATATTCATGGTTTGACAGGTTTATAAAATTCATTCTTTTAGGCCAATAGCCTGAAGGGATCACGATACTTGCAGCGATGGGCAATTTCCACTTACAGGCAAACCAGATTCCTTCAGGTCATCAAAACTACCGTGGATGTTGATCAGCTGATCATAGCCACGGGCCTTGATTATGGATGCCGCCACAGTTGACCTGTAACCGCTCCTGCAATGCAGGTAATAAGATCCATCGCGTCTTATTTCACTCATGTGATTATTGATAAAATCTAGCGGAAATGACTGAGCACCAGAAAGATGTGTGGCTTCATACTCACCTGGTTTCCTGACATCGAGAATCATACGCCCTTCTTGTTCATTGTATGTTTTAACGAAATGATCTGTGCTAATTGTTTCAATAACGTCCACATCTTTTCCAGCACTTTGCCATGCCTTGAAACCACCTTTTAAGTAACCAAGTGTCTGATCAAACCCTACCCTAGCCAATCGCTTGACAGTTTCTTCTTCGCGTCCGGAAGGAGTAACGATTACGATTTTTTGTTGAAGATCTGGTATCAACGCTCCGACCCAGGGAGCGAAGCTCCCATCCAGGCCAATGAAGATGGATCCCGGAATGAATCCTTTGACAAACTCCTCTTTTGACCTAACATCCAAAACAACCACATCTTCCGTTTCAAGAATTACATTGAACTCTTCTACACTTAGTCCTCTGTGGCCTCGTTTCATCACGGTATCTATAGATTCGTATCCCTCTTTGTTCAATGCCGCATTTTTAGCAAAATAGATCGGAGGTGGCATGAGGCCTTCAGTAACTTCTCGTATAAATTCGTCCTTATTCATCGTGCTGCGCAAAGCATAGTTTACTTTTTTCTGGTTGCCGATCGTATCCCAGGTCTCCGAACTCATATTTTTTCCACAAGCCGAACCTGCACCGTGCGCGGGATATACAATGGTCTCATCGGGCAATGTCATAATTTTGTTCCTTAAACTGTCATACAACCAGCCTGCAAGATCCTCCTTTGTGATCTTTCCGGTTTGCTGTGCGAGATCGGGACGCCCGACATCTCCGATAAAAAGAGTATCGCCCGTAAATACGGCATGCTCTTTACCATTTTCGTCCAGTAAAAGGTAACAAGTGCTCTCTGGCGTGTGGCCTGGAGTATGAAGCACGCGTATCGTCAGTTTACCTAATTTAAATTCTTGCCCGTCTTTAGCTTCAATTTTGTCAAAAGAAGTTTTGGCTTTTGGGCCATAGACGATTTTTGCGCCTGTTTTTTTTGCCAGGTCCAGGTGTCCGGAAACGAAGTCGGCATGAAAGTGAGTCTCAAAAATGTACTTGATATTCACACCTTTTTCCTTAGCGCGCTCAATGTAAGGAGAGGTTTCTCTCAAGGGGTCAATGACGGCTGCCTCCCCGTCAGAATGAATAAAATAAGCACCTTGGGCCAGACACCCGGTGTATATCTGTTCAATGTTTTCCATAGATCTAAATCTTTAGTTTTGGTGAATTGATGGTTCAAAAATATACGGACGGTGTAAGGTTTTATGTGAGTTGTGTCACATCACCTTTCTTCTCTTCATCAAGAATCTGCGGATTATATTTTACGGTCATATGAATCCATAGTGATCTTGAAACCCTTAGAATCCTGATGTAGGACAACATACCAACCACCACCACGGCAGTCATGGCCAATAAAACGGACCATTTGAAGTAAAATACGCCGGTTAATGCAATTCCCAAAAGCAGGAAACCGGAAATAATGTACGATAAAAACATGGCACCAAAATAAAATCCCGGTTCCGGGTCAGTTTTTAAACCGCATAACGGGCAAAAATCCGGCATTGCAAGGGGGTCAGAGATATGAAAGGGTCGAATGAACAATGCACCTTTCCGGCAACGAGGACATTTGAGCTTCCATATGCTCACAAATACGTTCATATTTTTTTTTGAAAAGACAAAATTATGTCAAGAATCAAGGAATAAAAAGAGGGCACCCAGGGACAGGTACCCTCTAACAAGTTAATCTATACAAAAAACTTACTAACTATCCTTTCCAGAAAAAGGATATAAACTACAGTTATGAAATCGAAAATAAAAATGGGGAATTCGTAGCGGATGGAAACTGATGTAAGTCAACGGGACTATTGATGTATCTCATTCAAATGATGGATTTTGACTTCTTTAGTATGGGATGTGTGAAGGTCAACGAACACCGTCGATGTTAGCCACTCGATAATGGCCATCTTTAACTTTTGCAGCTAAAATGTTGTACCTTCATAATGATGGGATCACCTTCCTGCCCCAGCAATTGACCATGAAAAATATCGTAATAGGAATACTGAGCCTAGCTGTTATCGCCTTGGCAATCATGTATTTAACCGGCAACAAAACGGGCACCTTCTACTCACAGGAGTGTAAAAGCCCAATTGCGCAATACGAAGATCCAACCCGAATACCGTTGAGGAACTTTCTTCTTGAAGAATTGGGAGATATCTCTGGGCAAACCATTGTGGATATTGGAGCGGGCCCCGGTTTTTTCGCTTTTGAATATGCCCACTACGCAGAAAAAGTCATTGCTACAGAACTAGACCAAACATTTCTCGATTATATGAGGGAAAAAACGCATGGCGAATTATTTGCCAATGTAGAAGTCGTTGAGGCACGGGATGATCACAAAGAGCTCTCCGAAATGAATGCTGACTTAATGTATATGGTCTTTGTCTTTCATTTTATCGAAAATCCCCGGCATTTTCTTCAAGAAATTGCCAAAGGTTTAAGGCCAGGCGGGAGACTTTTTATTGCCAATGCCCAGATGTCTCCTGTTATCATAAGGGATTACCTTGAGCAAGCCGGGTTTGAGGAAATTGGGACCAGCCATTTCACATATACACAGCCAGGTGGTTGTGGTGATATCGAGGTACAGCTTGTCAAAGCAATGCTGCCTGATGATGCACAGACGATGAGGTAATGTTCTGTTGCTTCAGTTTTTGTACTCATTGTATCGACGATAATTCACCGCTCCCTTAGGTAGGGTCGGAACAAAGAATTGTTTGGATTGGATCATTCCTGTCTTCTGCCAATTATTAAAATCCGGGTATATGCCACGGATTGAACGGCAACCGAAAAAATAGTTTTTGAAATGTTGAATTCTGTGGATTCCCCTATACTGACCGAAGGAGCTGTCATGGAGATCATCCGTCGTCGTTGTCCCGATCTTCTTGATCCCTACATCGCGAATGCTGCCATGATCCGTACTGCCGAAGGCAGAATAATGCTGTCAAACATCTATAGAAGCTACATTGAATCAGGTATTTCGCGAAAATTGCCGACCCTGGTCTTTGCGCCAACTTCGCGTTGCCAGCCAGAAAGACTTGCCCAATCGTCAATCGACGTTGGTATTTCCCTGAACGTTGAAGTCATTCAATTCTTAAAGTCGATTGTTAAGCCCTATCTAGACCGAGGCAATGTTTTGCTGGGGGCTATCATCGGAAGTAAAGGTGATCCCTATCTCCCAGAACAAAGTTTGTCAGAGGAAGAGTCTTATGTCTACCACAAAGCTCAGGTGGACGTCCTTACCATCGAGCCATTAGATGTGATACAAGTGGCGACTCAACCGAGTATGGCGGAAGCTGCCGGAATCTCGAGACTGCTGTCCGAAACAAGAGTCCCATACATCGTAAGTTTCATGATCAACCCCGCCGGTACATTACTGGACGGTAAGGCGATATCGGAGGCCATCTGTTACATAGATGACTTAGTGGAAAAGCGTCCTGTATTTTACATGAGCAATTGCATCCATCCCGATCACTTTCTCTCTGCATACCACAGTCCAGTCAACGATTCGACAGTTTTGAAGAGTCGATTTAAAGGCTTGCAAGCCAATACCTCAAACAAAATGCCTGAAGAATTAAACGAAAGTTCAGAACTGCATCTATCAGAGACACCTGAAGAATTTGCGAAAAAAATGATCCAGGTTCGACAAGCCTGCCACCTCAACTTGCTGGGTGGCTGTTGTGGTACCGACGAG
>JBFKOL010000213.1:0-7495 GCA_041628815.1 Saprospiraceae bacterium
ATGGAATTTTGGAGACGGCACGACCGGAAAGGGTGACAGAATGAGTCATACCTATGAAACTGCCGGCACCTATCAAGCAATTCTGACGGTGGTTGATGAAGATGGTTTATCGTCCACCGACCAGCTCCAGGTATTTGCGGGCAACAATCCACCCGAAGTGAGTCTCACCTTGTCTGGTAATCAATCTTTCTATTGGCCAGGTACAAGTATGGAATACGAAGTGATGGCAAGAGATGAAGAAGACGGCGACATTGATCACGCCAATGTCGCGATGACCATTGATTACCTCGAAATGGGCTATGATCTCACGGAAATAGCTCAGGGACACCAGATGGCCAGTGAAATCACCGGCGCCCATCCGGGCAATGGAATGATACAAAAGTCAGATTGTGTCAGTTGTCACAAGGTAGATGGTGTTTCCGTCGGTCCAAGCTATATGTCCATCGCAGAAAAATATGCTGGAGATGACAAAGCTGTCGGATATCTTTCTGAGAAAATTATCAAAGGTGGTGGCGGTGTCTGGGGAGAGGTGGCTATGGCAGCCCACCCTACCATCTCCGAAAAGGATGCCAGAACAATGGCGGCTTATATTTTAACCCTTAGCGATAAAGATGACAGTGTGCGTCTTCCGGGTAAAGGGACCTATACGTTTAAGGTGCCCACTGGAAAGGCTCCCGGTGGTAGTTTTGTATTAATAGCTTCCTACACCGACAGAGGTGCAGAGGGAATCGGACCTATGCGGGTACAGGACACTAAAATCCTGAGATCGCCGAATATTCCTGCTCCTGCTGCCGATACACTGGTGAATGCAACCAAGTTTGTCATAACTCCGGAGATGAATCCCGCCCTTAAGGAAGACATGGAGATTGTCATTGCCAGCAACGAAGCGCTTCTTACCTTTCGGAATTTGGATCTTACCGGAGTGCGCTCGGTGACCATTACAACTTCAGCCCCTGCCGGATTCATGGCAGGAGGAAATGTTGATCTTCTCCTTGATGGCGTCGGCGATACACCGGTGGGAACAGGACATATCAAGACTAGCTCCCAGATGGGTAAACCCGAAATTCTTACCATACCACTGGATGGGACTGCTGGTCGTCGCGATGTGTTGTTGAAGTTTAATTCCAAGAATCCGGCGGCCCCCACTTGTCTGGTTATGATGCTGACGTTGAATCCAGAAAGGGTTTTGTAATAATCTTAATTGTCTAATAAGAAGGAAAAAACAATTCATGGAGTACAGAAAGTTGGGCACAACCGACATTGAGGTGAGCGCTATTTGTCTTGGCACTATGACATGGGGCCAGCAAAACACCCAAGAGGAAGGTCATCGTCAAATGGACTACGCTGTGAGTCAAGGCATCAACTTCTTCGATACTGCCGAACTGTATTCTGTACCTGCCCGGCCAGAGACTCAGGGTAGCACAGAAAAAATCGTGGGTAGCTGGTTTGCGAAGAGCGGTAAGCGAAAAGACATATTCCTGGCTACCAAGATTGCAGGGCCCGCACCGTTTACCCGGCACATCCGGAAATACGCCGACTACTCAAAATCGTCCGTTGAGGAAGCCCTGGAAGCAAGTTTGAAAAGATTACAAACGGATTACATCGATCTATACCAATTACACTGGCCTGCACGGAGTACCAATTTTTTTGGAAAGAGAGGTTATACACACAAAGAGGGGTGGAAAGACAATTTCCTAGAGATACTCGAAGCCATGGATGGGCTGGTAAAAGCCGGAAAGGTCCGCTTTTTTGGTATCTCCAATGAAACCCCTTGGGGGCTGTCCCGATTTCTGCGTCTGGCAGAAATTCATGATCTGCCGCGATGTGTCAGTGTTCAAAACCCCTACAGCTTGCTCAATCGGTTGTATGAGACAGGACTTGCCGAAATATCGATCCGAGAAAAGAGCGGATTACTGGCCTACTCTCCTTTGGCTTTTGGTCTCCTTTCAGGAAAATTTCACGATGGCACTGCCCGTTCCGATTGCCGGATACGTCAATTTCCGACGATGAGCCGGTACAACGGAAAAAAATCTTACGAGGCTGCGGGTAAGTATGTCTCAATTGCGCGCAAATACGGCCATACACCCGCACAAATGGCTCTTGCATTTGTGAACCTCCAGCCTTTTGTGACATCCAATATCATCGGCGCAACTCATATGGACCAGTTGAAAGAAAATATTACCAGTATCTATGTAGAACTGTCCCAGGACTGCATCAATGAGATCAATGAGGTTCATGAGAGCATACCCAACCCTGCTCCCTAGTGATTTTTAGACCAAAAACGGATTCTCCTATTAGTTTAGCCATCATTGTACGCTTTCATACCATCTTTCGAGGTATGATTCAAAACTCGCTCTTTGCACAGACACCTTATTCTCGATCCTTCTGAAAAGAGTCTTGTATGAATCCAAATCCCGGACCGGGTCCAACATGGGATCCATCTTGAAAAATTTCCATCTTGAAAGGAAACCTCCATCAAAGTATTGCTTCAATTTGGTGACGGCTTCATCCAGCCTCCCCTCTGTCGCCAGTTGCCTGACCGCAAAAACCTCCCGGGCCATTGTCTCGACGTAATACTCGTCCTGTCCTTCAGGTGCGGACATTACCATTGGTCCATACCTGTCCCATAATTCATTGGCCAATTTGTCTTGACCAGTCTGCCTGAGGCAATAGACGTAGGTCTGAAAACATTTCAAATCTGCCATAGCATACGGTGTCAGATGTTCACCACCGTCCGAACTCGGGTAAAGACGCTGATAGAGTGCCAGACATTCTTTGTATTTGCGCTGGAAAAAAAGAGCTTCGAACCGGGCAATCTTGTAATTGAAACCCATAGTGTTGACCAATTCTTCGGACTTCCTGCTGGCATTTTCAAAATCTTCTTTATAGAAGGCCAGGTCAATGGACTGAAGCGCATTGATCAAGCTGTCTTCCCAATTCACTAATACAGAAGAGGAAAGCGTATTTTGCGTCTCTTCAAGCATTTCAAGGTCTTCCAGACCTATCAACAGGTTTTCAAGATATCTACCTCTCCTTTCGTTCATTACGGTAGATTGATGCCCATAGACTGCTGCCGAATCGAGCATTCCCAGATTTTTACTATACAAAGCACAAAGGTTTCGCCAGAAATTTGGGAATGCGGGTTCGACGCGAATACCCTTTTTATAATTCGCTATAGCTTCGCTTAGGTTTCCTTGCTCCGCAGAATACAAACCGACACGATTGATCAATACGGGCGATAGAGGGTTGATGATCATGGCATTTTGAAGAATTTCACGCGCCTTTGCCATGTTGCCGCCGAGTTCCAATGTACAGTTGGCATACCAGAGATAAGTAGCTCCATAGTTGGGGTTCATCGCGATGGCTCGTTCAAAATCCTCGACGGCTTTTTCTTCATTACCCTCAGCGATATAGTATAAAAATCCCCTCAGCGCATAAGCCTCGACTTTCAGAGGATCCAGCTCCAATGCTTTATTCAGGTTATCCCATGCCAATTTGAAATTCTCTTCGGGGTCCTGTTTTCCATAATCCACAAGAAGCGCATAAACCGTTCCCAGCTGAATATACGCCAGTGCAAATTCGCCGTCTAAGGCTATGGCCTTTTCCAGCAGATCCTTTGCTTCAAGCAAAGACAAATTGTTCCGTAATTCAATCAATTGGTTTGCCCGTAGGTAAGATTCATAAGCCTCCGTATGGGTAGTTGGCTGTTGTTCCAGAAGGACCTTTTGTTCGGGACTGATCGCCATTTTAAGAACATTGGCGATTTGCCTCGCTATTTCTGTCTGGATTGAAAAGAGATTCGTTGCCGTCACCTCGCGGTCGTACATTTCAGACCATAGGGTCTCTGAAGTCGCCGCTTTCACCAATTGGACATTGATATGAACCTGGTTTTCTCGCCTGGTAACACTTCCTTCGAGGATGTTTGCCACACCAAGTAAGCTTCCGATCTCGGATAAGTCGGGTCTGGAGTCTTTAAACCGTAGTACTGAACTTCTCGAAATGACTTTCAATCCACCGATTTTGCCTAGATAAGTCAATAAGTCATCATGAACGCCGGCAGCCAAAAAATCTTGTTCAACTCCTGTGCTGCGATCCTCAAATGGTAGCACAGCAATTGAATTAATTGGAATTTCAGATACAGCTTTTTTCAGTACTTCTCCGTTTTGAAACAAGAAATAACCCGCTACAACCAACAAGGTTAAAAACAAACCAGCTGTCGCGAATATGGATTTGCGAAATGATTTAGGTTTGAACTTGCCGGTGATCTTTTTCTTATCGGGAATTACCAACCCACCGGCAGCTACAGCAAATACCTCTATAAGCTCTTCAACATTCTTAAATGCATATTCTCCTAAGGAAACAACTCTGTAATCAGGGAGGTTGCGAATTTCTTTCCTCACCTTATCTGAAAGCAAAACAGATCCCGGGACGGCCATGGACTCTATCCTCGAAGCAACATTAACACTATCACCATATATCCGACCTTCTTCATGCACTATCGTGCCACTGTGAATACCCATTCGTACGGGTATAGCAGGGGAAATGGCGAAAATTTGTTGCATCGACATTGCACAGTCAATTGCCTCAATAGGATTGGAATATATACAAAGTGCTCCGTCACCATAGAAGTGAATTACCCTTCCCCTATGAGCAGGGACTTCCCGTTCTACAGTCTGTCTGAATTTCCTCAGCATTTGGGAAGCGGACATCTCATCTTTCTGCATGAGGGCCGTATAACCCTGAATATCGGCAAACAGTATTACCGCCAACTGTCGATCAGGAGTATTTTTACTGTTCTGAGACATGCCATTAGAATGAAGAGTTTCTAAAATAGCCAATATCTTTTAGGATACAACAATACAACTAGCGGCTCAGCGGTAGGTACAATAATTGCTATAAAGTCAATCTGTAAACAGCAATATGCTGGTTCTGTCTACCGAGATGGCATTGTTGATTTATACCAATTTGATTATTGATAAAAAAGGAGCCCT
The DNA here is from genome assembly GCA_041628815.1 of Saprospiraceae bacterium. GTDB lineage: Bacteria > Bacteroidota > Bacteroidia > Chitinophagales > Saprospiraceae > JBFKOL01. The sequence continues at coordinate 4,992 of JBFKOL010000213.1, forward strand.
GCGAGGGCAAAGAGTGAATAGTGCCTTGGGTGGGAGTCGAACCCACACGTCCTTGCGGACACACGCCCCTGAAACGTGCGCGTCTACCAGTTCCGCCACCAAGGCATAGGACTATCTCAACTAACCTAAATCCTTATCATCCATACTCTTTGGATAATTTTTTAGGACTTCAAGCGAAATGCAAAGCTATTAAAGTTCTGACCATCCAAAAAACAAGATTTACCAATTTTTCATTGTGGCTAATAATTCCTATTACTCCAGGAATATTTTTTAGGCCGCTGCAAACACACCTCTGTAATCATGAGCGGAATGGACCCTGATGCCCAACCCACGCCGGGGGCCGCGTCGGGACAGTCTCCCAGGCCACTTGCCAAAACTGGAACGGCCGTACCAACGAAGCGACCGCACAACCGGCCACATGACCCTGCACCCATCATCCTATCGACCAGAATCATTGGTAGATATTTTCGGTAAAAGGAAATACCTGAAACCAACCGTGGAGAGAAACCATGCTCCGATGGACAGGACCACAGCCCAGCCAATTCATCTTGCCCAACTGGGTTTTTCTCGTGTCGTTACCCAAATAGTTGACATAAGAGCGGTAGAAGTGATTGAATATCATTCAAAATAATTATTCATCGCGATGGGCAAATTAATTTTCGAGCCAACCTGTGCTGCAAGGCGTCAAAGAGAGCTGTCAAATGCCGGTCCACGTATGTCTCCGAGAATTCCGGGATGGTTCGACATGGACGTCAATACCCGTAAGTTGCGACATACCAGAAACTTTTTCGATGTGCTCAAGACCATCCGCCGCAAGAATATTGACGTTTACTCCTTGGGTTTTCTTCGCGACCTTCATCATGGAGTCTTGATGTCCCCACCCATGCGGTACGGCAACAGTGCCGGGCATAAGGTCATCAATAATCTTTACGGGTATCCGCAAGGTCCCAATTGCAGTACTGATATCGACGAGGTCTTTGTAATCCACCCCTAAGCGCTTGGCATCTTTGCTATGCATATAGACAAAATTTGTATACCGGTCGCCGCGGGTGAATTCTTCAATGTTATGTGTCCAACTGTTGTGTGTAGTTACCTGACGTTTCGTAATAAGCTTGAATCTACCTAGTTTTGACTTCTCTTCTTCAAAGAAACTGGGCAATAAGGCTGACTGTTCGATAAGCATCTGAGGACCTAAATCGATACGGCCATCGCTGGTAAATATCCGTTTGTCAAGAAAGTCACCGTATTGATGTGGTTTTCTTAGTTTACCGGACTCATGACGCAGCAGGTTTTTGAAAGAAGGTTGTCGGCATAGGCGCAGGAGGGCGTTTAAAAGAAATTCCTGGGGAATACCTTTTTTGCGATTGAGATAATAGAGCAATGTCATGATCCATTGTGCCATACGCGTACCGAAGAGGTTTATCCCACAAGCCCTGGCAAGCAGGAAATATATCGTAGCCTCGTCTTTTTGCCCTGCGTGGGGTTTGGTAACTGCTTTTGTGGCCTGCAGGTATGGCTTTGTCTGCATACCCAGCATCAGCGGAAAAATAAAAGGAAGGTCCGGTCTCTCCAATGGACTCGTACAAGGCAGCATGAAATGTCCAGTCACCCCGGTCTCGTTGGGGTAAATATCAAGTGTAACCAAAAGTTCCAGTGATCGAAATGCTTTTTTTAGTCGTTCCGAATTGGCCATAGTGATAAGAGGATTTCCTCCTGTTACGAATAGCGCTCTAATTTTACCATTACCTTCTGTGAGTATTTCATCGGCGAGAAGCCCACCTGGGAAGGCGTCATTGGTAGAATGAAAATTACCGATCCGTGACCGATCCTTTCTTAGCAGTATTCCTTTGCTGCTGGCAAAGCCTGGAAAATCAATAACTCCGCGGCCCACGATGGTTCCGCCTTTCCTGTCGAGATTGCCGGTCAAAAAATTAATGCTCTCCTGAATCCAGAAAGCGATAGAACCATGACTTCCCATGTTTACACCAGTCGAACTATACATCGCTGCTCCCTTAGCCATGAGGTAAGAATTCGCCATTTCAGATATCTTGCTGGCCGCAATACCCGTGACAGATGCTGTTTTTTCGGGTGGCCATTCGTCGGCCAGTCTGAGTACTGCATCTGCATTGCGTGCATATTGTGCAATCCGATCCCCGCGAACACCTCCCTGTCTGATTATTTCGTTCAGGAATGAAAGAAAAAAGAACGGATCCGTATTTGGTCTTATGGGTACATGCTCTCCCGCGACTTTTGCTGTCTCAGTTTTTCTTGGGTCTACGACGTATATCTTACATCCTCTTCGTTCCATTTCCTTAAGGTGCAGGGAAGGATTAGGGACTTGGAGGAAACTCCACTTCGAAATCACAGGATTGGCCCCTGTGATGATCAGGCATTCCGTATTGAGAAGATCCGGAAACGGTTGTGTGAATGGGTGTCCGTATATAAGTTGTGCTACAGCAAATTTATTGGCGCAGTCCTGGCTTGCCGAACTGAACATATTGTTG
>JBFKOL010000214.1:0-7487 GCA_041628815.1 Saprospiraceae bacterium
AAGTCTGATATAACTAAAAATGAAATATAAATAATAAAGTAACTTCAGAACTTCTACGTAGACTTTTTATTCTAACCATAAATTGGTCACCAAACAAATCATTTTTTGTAAAATTTCATTCCTGCCCAATCATGATTGCACGGATCTTCCGTGGAGCTCGTCACCGTGAATGTTTTTCCGTCAGGACTGACCTTTGCATAGAATTTTCCTCCCTTACAATTTGAAGGAGCAAATCTCTTATCGTTACCGACCAAATTACCTACTGTAAACTTCCAAGTGCCAATCAGGTCATTACCAGCCAACCTCGCTTGTACTTCATAGTGTGGAGAAGGAGCTTTACGGGGTTTGACTGTTAAATGCATTTTAACATCATCTGATGATTGGGTAATAATCACTTGTCCTCTAGTACCTGCATAAGTCCAATTTCCACTTAAATTAAAATTTGAAAAGTTAGTACAAGGAATCGGTTGTCCCTTAGCCCACCATAACCAATTAGACGATGGACCTAAGTACACTAAATAGAATTTTTCACCATTATCTAAAGTGGCTACTTCTTGAGCACTTTCAAATTGTCGACATTGAACATAATACCCTGGATTTGCAGGGTCTTCATTTTTTGACCATCCTTCAATTTTAAAACCTCTATTTCGTATGGCGTCTGCACCAGCTTCATCATGTAATTCTGTGACTGATTGTCCGAGTGAATGAGTTATAAATATGCATGAAAACATAAAAACTGTTAAGCCCAAAAACAAGATCGATCTTTTCACGGAAGTTAAATTTGATACACTGCCAAGATTAGCATCAAACAGTATTTATTGGTTTTTCTATAAAATTTCATTGATATGAAACATTGGAAAGAATGATGTTACCACTCAGCTTCCTGCGGAAGGAATCCATTCAAACATCGAATTTTGGCCAAACTTCCGTAATAGGTACCTGTTTATTACTATTCAACAGTCGGATTCCACGACACTTTACCCTCTTCACTTTACACTTGCCCTGTCCGCCGTAGCCTTGGCGAAGGAGGGATCTTGCCCCGTCCGTGTTCCGTCGCTGAAGCTATAGCGTAAGCGACCTTACATTGGTGAAGGAGGGATCTTGCTCCGTCCGCCGTAGCCGCCAGTTGGCGTAGAAGGAGGGATCTTGATCTTGATCTTGAACTTGATCTTGAACTTGATCTTGATCTTTGAACAAAAAAGTCAATCGAAACTCATAATTCTTCATTCATAATTCCAAATCATTCTTTTATAAATGTCGGTGTTCTCCCCGCAAAATCCGTCTTTTCCTGGTACGCCTTGGCAACACGTAGAATGGTTGCTTCGTCAAAGAGATTGCCTAAAAAGCTCATACTCGTGGGATGACCATCACCATCAAATCCCGTAGGCACGGTCACTACAGGATGACCTGTAAGATTCGTGATCATCAATTGACGACCAAAAGTGGGCGATGCTATGACATCATAGCGTGAAAAAAGTTTATCAACTTCTTCGCAAAGCATTCGCCTGTGCCTATTGGCCTGTAAATATTCCACTGCCGGGATAAAACGTGACTGTCTTAGCGAGTTGGCCCTTGATCGTTCACCCTGTTGCACCATTTCGTCGACGGCTCCAGAGCGGACGAGTTCGTCGAAAAATGCGCCGGATTCTGACCGCAGGATGATGTCAAATACAGCGAACGGCGCATTAGCGGGCATGGAGTCAGGGATCAACTGTGCTCCAAGACTGGAAAGAACACTCATCGCAGTTTTTATATGTATTTTGACATCGGTGGTATCCTTCTCAATGTCATTGACGAGGTATGCAATCCTTAGAGCGTCAAGACTGGGAATCGGTTCAAAACAGAATGGTTGCTTGATCAAAGTTGGGTCATGCGGATCTTCTCCGATGATGGCCTGGAACACGAGCGCACAGTCCTCCGCATACCTGCATATCGGCCCCACCTTGTCCATGGACCAGGCCAGGCTCATGACACCCCTGCGGCTTATCCTTCCGTAGGTCGGTCGCAGCCCTGTGACGCCATTCCTGTTGCTCGGGGAAGTAATGGATCCGAGCGTTTCTGTACCTATAGAAAACCCAACGAGACCGGCAGCCGTGGCAGCGCCGGATCCTGCCGACGAACCGCTTGCTCCTTGCAGCGTATCCCAGGGATTTTTGGTTTGTCCGTCAAACCACACATCGCCTCTTGCCAAAGCCCCTGAAGTCAATTTGGCAATGAGTACGGCTCCAGCACTATCTAAAGCTTCGATGACGTGTGCCGTTCCTTCGAGTTGTTGATCCCGATAAGGTTTCGATCCCCAAGTTGTCGGATAATCCTCTAAAGTCAGAAGATCCTTGACACCATAAGGAATGCCATGCAACGGACCACGATCCTTCCCGGTTTGCAGTTCTTCGTCCATTTTCGTCGCTTGTGCCAGGGCTCGCTCTTCCAACAAGGTAATTACACTTTTTAGTGCTCCATCATATTTGCGGATGCGCAAAAGGTACATTTCTGTCAGAGACAGCGAAGTTACCTGGCCTGTCCTCAGAAGTGCACCCAACTCTGCCAGTGAAGCGAAAGGTAAACGCTCTTCATCAATAATTGGTGACCTATCATAATCTGGTCGGTACTGGCACTCGGGTACTGAACTTTTCGGTTTCCATTCCGGAGGTATCGGATCAAACAACAAGGCCGGAAAAACATCATTGCCTAAATCGTAAGTCCGCATCGTATCATAGCCAGTCAGGTTGCGCAACAAATAGGGATGTGCCACCTCGAGGTATTTTTTGTCCATCTCCAAACCGACCAATTTCTGAGCCTTCTCCACATCTTTGACGTGAAATGCCTTCTTTGTTTTGCATCCGGCAGCTATTATGAATGCGATTGTCGTTATGATGAAGAGGTATTTCACTTTATAATTTTCTGTTCGCCAGGTATCTCGCCTCTTCTTTCTGTACTGTTTCGGCAGACAAGGATCTCCACCTATAACGGTCCGACCATTTGTGTGACTTGCCCTCTGCCACGGAAGCGATCATCTCACCTACTACCGGCCCCATCTTAAAGCCGTGGCCACTTCCGCCTGATCCGACGGTCAGCCCATCATATTGCGGGTGCCTGTCAATCCAGAAGTGGCCATCAAGTGTATCAGTGTAGCAACAACGCCTTGTATAAACCACCGGTGCCTCGGCAAGACCTGGCAATGAAGATCGAAGAAAACTTCGCAGACGGTCGATATCTTCCTGAAAGACAACACGTTCATCTTTGACGGGGTCCAGCTCCAATCCCTCTGTGTGTAAGGCTATTTTAACCACACCTTCAGTCGGATGCAGCGGAAAACCGTAAAACCCGGTTTGGGCGATGTCCGCAGCAAAGACCGGGAAACATTCCGGGAGATACAAGGTTGGATCTCTTGGCTTGAGATGAAATACAGGATGCCCGGTAATCTTCATGAATGGTTTGAGCTCGGGAAGCAGGACCGGCGTATGGTTACCGGCACATACAATAACATGCCCGGCCGTAATTTTCTCTCCTTTGTTTGTAACGACACCGACTACACGGCTACTCTCTCTCAAGAACTCCCTGGCGGGCGTACTTTCCTTGACCTCTACCCCACGGGCAACCAAGTATTTCGCCAATAGCTTTACTGCTTTACCCGATAGTGCAAAACCGCCTACCTCGTGGAAAAATCCATCCTTGTATCGGTCATGAGCCCATGCAGGAAATCGCATGGCTAAATTCGCTGAGTTGATACGTTGTGGTGAAAATCCTGCATTCAGTACATTTTCGAAACTGTACCATTCGTAAGGCTGCTTATCTACGGTCATCTCCTTCCCGGTGAGCAACAAATAGCCCACTTCATGGTACAAATCTTCACCTACAAGTTTGTTGACCAACCTCCATTCTGACATCGATTGGATGGCCATGTGCATATACTCTTCGTCCGATCCATACTCCATCCTGACCACTTTACTGATGTCTGTCGAAGCTGCAAGCGGATCAGGTATTTCGTTCGCATTGAGCAAACCTACCTTATGGCCTCGCTCTGTCAACGCCATGGCAGTACAAACACCAAATATTCCCGCTCCAACGACTAAAAAGTCCATCATGCTCAAAAAAATGAAAGATAGGAATTCGAGACATATCGATCATATTTGCGACAGTTCTATAAGTTCTAAAGCCATGCTCATACATGAAATGAATCCTACTAAATCAATTATCTTGGTTGAAACTCCGCAACATGAATTACGAACTAAGATATCGCACCTGCAATCTCTGCGAAGCCCTATGTGGACTGGAAATAAAGGTTAAAGACAATGCTGTATTGTCCATCCGCGGCGATGACAGGGACGTATTTTCGAAAGGACACATCTGCCCCAAGGCCGTAGCCCTTAAGGATATCCACGATGACCCGGACCGTCTCAAAAGACCTGTAATCAAGCGAAATCACCGATGGGAGGAAATATCGTGGGAAGTAGCCTTTGAAACGACCGCCAGGCGCCTCACCGAGATACAAAATGCATATGGACTGGATGCCGTCGGTATATACCAGGGAAATCCGAGTGTTCATAACCTTGGAACCGCCCTCTTTGCTCCAATGTTTGTCAGAAACCTGAAAACAAAGAACCGTTTCTCTGCCACGTCCGTGGACCAACTCGGACATCATCTCGCCGCCGAACTCATGTTTGGACATATGAACCTCATGCCTGTTCCCGACATCGACAGGACCAATTATTGGCTCATCATCGGCGGCAATCCAGTTGTTTCCAATGGTAGCATCATGACAGCCCCGAATGTGTCGGGAAGGATCAGGGCCATTCAAAAACGCGGAGGCAAAGTAATCGTAGTCGACCCTAGACGCACCGAGACGGCCAAAAAAGCCGACGTACACCATTTCATTACCCCAGGTACAGACACATTGCTTCTACTGGCGCTCATAAAGCATGTACTTGAAACTGAAATGCGAATCGCCGGGCATCTTTCACCTATGATTTTGAATGAAGAAATATTACAGGTCAAACAAGCTTTGAATGACCTTGACTATGACCATGTTTCAGGAATAACAGGGATAGAGAAGTCTGTAATCAAGCAAATAGCGCATAACTTATTGCAACAGGAACGCGCCGTCTGTTATGGAAGACTGGGCGTTTCTGCCTCGAAATATGGGGCTCTTAATCATTGGGCCATCAATTTCCTCAACATCATAACAGGCAACTTTGACGTTGAAGGTGGTGCTATGTTGGCCGACCCTGCCGTTCCCGTGGCCGTCCGAAAAAGCAAAAACAAAAGATTCAACAGATGGCGTAGCAGGGTGCGGGGTCTCCCTGAGACAGGTGGCGAACTACCTTCTGCCACGATGGCTGAAGAAATCACGACACCCGGCAAAGGTCAGATCAGAGCCATGATCACCTCGTGCGGAAATCCCGTTTTGTCGACGCCAAATGGCCGCAAACTTGACATGGCATTGGGGCAGCTTGATTTCATGGTGTCCGTCGATATATATATCAATGAAACAACGCGACATGCAGACATCATCCTGCCTCCTGCTACGGGGTTGGAAACACCACATTATGGTCTTGCTTTTCATAATCTCGCCGTAAGGAACAGCGCAAAATACTCTCCTCCGGTAATCGATAAATCTCCCGGATCTAAATACGATTGGGAAATCTATCAGGACCTGTCCAGAGCCATTTCGTGCATAAGAGGTGAGGACTACATGGATTCCAACCTTACACCGGAATGGATGCTTTCACAAGCACTATCATCCGGTAAACGAGGTTTTACCTTCGACGATCTGCTCAACAAGCCTCATGGTATCGACTTAGGGCCATTGCGTCCGGTGCTATCCGAAAAGATCATGACTGATGATGGAAAAATTGAGCTCTTTCCAGAACCCTTCAAAAATCAATTGCACAAAGTTTTTGAAGAAGATCCACCTCAGGGAAATCTGCTCCTTATCGGGCGACGGGATTTGCGAAGCAATAATTCATGGATGCACAATAGCCATCGCCTGGTAAAAGGGCCTAAGAGATGCACATTGCTTTTGCACCCCGCTGATGCTGATCGGCTTGCGATAGAAGACAAGGAAGAGGTGATGGTATATTCTGATGTTGGGGAAGTGTGCATTGAGGTAGAGTTATGCCCAGATATTAAGCCCGGCGTGGTTTGCATTCCCCATGGTTGGGGTCACAACAGGGAAAATGTTGAGTTGAAGATTGCCAAAGCACATGCCGGTGTTTCTTTTAACGACCTTGTGGATGACCAGCTGGTGGACCCGTTAACCGGTGTGGCAATCATCAACGCCGTGGCCGTAAATATCCGAAAAACAGGGGAGCCAGTTACTTTTCAATGACACGGCGTATAATAGAGCTTTGGTAGCCAAAGCTTTTAGAGGTACATCTGTTGGAATAGGAAAATGGTAAACAAGCCCCAGGCCGTTCCCGTGACCATACTCAGTATCGCCAGGATGATCGCAAAAGGCATCCACTCTTCATTGTAGGCAGCCGTGACAGCTGGTGCCGTGGAAATTCCTCCCAAGTTGGCCATACTCGCTATGGGTACCCAAGCCATATGCAGGCGCAAGAAATAGGCTGCAACAGACATGAATAGAAAATGCAGGATCAACCAGATGATTACGAACATAACAATGCTGCCTGGTAGTGAAAAACTACCAAAGTCGAGTTTCAAACCCAGGATGGCCATGATGACCACAATCAAGATGCCGCCGACTTTTAAAACAAGAGTATGATTCCATCTCTTTACAAAATTTCCCAGTAGCAACCCGGCGACCGATAGTACTACGACATTCCACAAAAAGGAGAGACCGAGAAAAGGTGTGATGACCACCAATCCCACAGCAATAAAAAGCGTCTTCAATGAAGCTTTGCTGTACAAGGCACTCTGGTCTAGGTGGTCAGGGACAAAGTCTGGAATGTGGTCTTTGATGCCGAGAGCTTTGTTCAGGTCATCGCTTCTTTTAATCAATTGGAACATAAGGATAGTCCAGATGTTGACCAGGATATTATCAAGGACCAGTACGGCGAGGAATATGCCTTCAGGGCAATCCACCACCTCTTTAAGGACCAGTTGGCTGGTACTACCACCGATCCAGCCTCCGACAATGGGTACAAGACCTTTCCAATACTCTCCTGCTATGACCAATTCATGGTAGGACGAATCTGAGAGAATAAAAATATAAAGCAATAATGGGGCTGCACTGGCAATGACCAGCGAGCCAATAACAAAAAGGGCTATGGGCCTGAACCCAATCATGCGAAGCTGCCCGAATGGCAACGCGCTCATGACCATTACAATGGCCAGAGGGATGATTGCCGACCTGCTCCATTGGTGAAGCGCCACCGATGCGTAATCTAGTCCAAAGCTATGGGTTATGGTCGCCGGAATGATGTAAGCAAAAAGTATGGCAGGCAACCAGTCCAGTACTCTTTTGATGGCTTTATTCTTTTGTGCAGAAAGCCAAAGCACAATTACTACGGTCAAGACAACAATAC
>JBFKOL010000215.1:0-7448 GCA_041628815.1 Saprospiraceae bacterium
ACACCCGTAGTTGTGGATTGACCTGCCCTCTTTCCCATAAAGGTATTACGGTTAGTAGAGCAGTCAGATTCGTTGCATTGACTGTACAAAAACAGTTGTGAAAAAAAAATTAATAATGATGTAAAACATACATTGACTTGCAATTTCTTCATATCGATCAAATTATTTATTTAACCATTCCTCAAAATAAGAATCCGGTTAATTAAAAATTCTTGTTTATAAAACATTGAGTCGGTCAATCATTAGTCCCAACCTTTTATCAGCCGTTTGATATTATACCAGTGACCGTTCATAAAACATAGCTGAGATAGGACTCATAAATTTTTAATGAATATGGATTTGAAGGGGTTAATCGGTTTTTCTCCCCTAACCCCTCAAAGGGGACAATTTTGTTGACACCATTTTAATCATTTATCTCCCAATTCGTCCCGGATATCGTTCAACAGGTCCTGGGTTTTATGTTGGAGTTGGGTAAGATTTACGAGGCTACTCACCATAAGTGCCTCGAAATGGTAGAATGGATTCATGAGACTCGGGTCGTTTATGAGATTATTGTAATTATTGGGGATCATTTGGATATCATCATCTGTAATAACACTTATCCTGAAATGGTCATACAGCCGATTGGCTTCAAGTGTCCACACATCTCTTAAATTGGTAAACCACCCGTCAATAGCGGAATATTCACCCGTGTAGTGGTCAACAATCTTTTTTCGCAGTTCAGTATTGGAAATGATGTCCGTGCCTCGTTCTTTCAAGAGGTCAAAAGCTGCGCTGTTGAATTTTTCCAATGTAGGCGAGTGCGCTGAATAGGCCGCCATGACTGAATTTGAAAATGCACTGTCAGGCGGTTCTTTTTCCTCTATATGTGCAATGACGCTTCCTATGATATTTCTTGAATTTTGCATCCGGGCGATATCATTGGCAATACGCGTGGTGTCTTTCATCAGGTCAAAACTGATTTCCATTAAAGTTGACCTTTCTATTTTTCTTTCCTTGCGGTATTCGTTCCAGTTATTGATCTGCAAGGCGATAAGAATTCCGATTACAACCAATGCTATCTCACCAATAGCATACAGCAAGTACTTATTGATACTGTTTGATTCTAAAAGCGCGTGGCGGATTTTGCGAAAAACAGTCAACATGGTTATTTGATATTTATAGGCTAGGTGGTTAGTACTTATCTATAGTATCATCAATTTCTACAATGATGGATTTGGCCAGTTCTTCAGCTTGCCGGTAGTACTCCGGAAGACTTGCTCCAACCGAATTTCTCAAATGAGCCCCCGTCATATTGGGGTGATTGATAAGCTTATGTATTTCTTCTCGGGTGGATAAAGACAATGTTTCACCCGAGTCAATGGCTTCAGCGATTTGGATCATTCGCTGACGCACATTCTTGTCAAAAGTAAAGTTTTCCATTGTTTCAGTATTGTAAGCCAGACTCGTCTCCACATCGTTGATCAATTCCAAAATGTAGTAGTATTCATTCAGTTGTTCTTCCAAAAGACTACCATTTAATTTTCTAATATACCCGGAACTCTTAAGGGCTTCAAAGCCGCTGGTTCGTGGCCTGAAATATCTATCAATGAAGACACCATAACGTGATTTATACGCTCTTGTAAATTCTTCCGGTGTTATATCTTCTTTTTTTGCGAGCAACAAATACTTTTTTGAGTTAAGCATGGAAGAGTCCCTGAATGATTTGATTTCAGCCAGACTGACCAGGTCACTTCTGAGGTTATTCTTTATATTTTCAAGATAGGTGTCCAGCTCTTGCTTCTCTTGTCGTTCCTGATTCCAGTTATTGATCTGCAATGCAATAAGTATTCCTATTACGACCAAACCAATCTCGCCAATGGCATATAACAAGTACCTTCTTGCGGACCCGGATTCGATCAATGATTTACGCATGCGCCTGAGGAGAGTGATCATGTCTGTTAATTCTCTTAGTCATTAATGCTATCCTCATCACAAAGCCACTCAGTCCTGAGTTTTGACACTTTCACCATGGTTAGAGTGTCCAAAATCGGATCCTTCACATTCAGTTCAGTCCTTCGGAGGAAGCTGATTATTACATTGGAACGTGCCCCTCTTCCATATGGTCCTGTCAGGGGCCCAATATGGATAGAAAAAATCGTCGTTTACATCAATCCGTGCCGTCAGTTACGGAATATGTCAAATCGAGCTATTCAAGATAGGCAGATGATTGATGAATATCGAATGCTTTTTGGAAATTCAACCATTGTGCCTCATTTAGATCTGGCGATATTTTTGATTTCGTCTGATCTACATTCTATATACCGTACTAAAGGCACGGAAAGAATCTGTTCAAATTTAAGGGCCAACTATACTGGGTACCTATGGGACCATGAAAACTGCGGTAAACTGATGACCTTCCAAGTTCAAGTTCAAGTGTCAAGCTCAAACTCAAGTGTCAAGCTCAAACTCATGTGTCAAACTCAAACTCAAGTGTCAAGCTCAAGCTCAAGTGTCAAACTCAAGCTCAAGAGTAGTTAACTTCGATCAATGAGATTTTTTATCGTACAATTAATCTCCCAATTCATCCTTTATCAGTTGAAGTACCCTTAGCGTCTCTAACAGCGTTTCATTGTACAAACCCCCATAATAAAACCTCTGGCGATCGGCTACATTGACCAATCCGTAGAAATAGTCGCTTTGAGATACTTTTTCAAAGTTTTTGGGCAGCCAGCTACCACCTTCATACATGAAAAAGTTTTCGACCACATACATGTCGTTGTCTGGTTCGACGGTTTGGCCCCATACTTGTTCAACGCTTAGATCTATATAGGTATTTTCATAAAGATTGATGATCTCTTTTCTCAAAGATTCATTGCGGATAATGTCAAAGCCGGTATTCTTTAGCGCTTCGTAGCCTGCTTTTGAAAACACCAACCTGGCGTGGTTCAAAAGAGCATGGTGAAAATGCAACCCGATGGAATCTACATTGCTGTTCTTATTCTTAAGGGCATCTAAAATGACTCTACCCGATCGATTGTCCTCGGAGATCATCGTCAGGCGTTTGTTGATCCTGTCAATATTCAATTCCATATTCTCCGCCAGGTTTTCTAGCGTTTTAGTCTCTTGCACTCTGTCTTTTCTCGTCTCATTCCATTTGTTGATCTGGAGGGCTATCAGTATACCGATAACTACTAAAGCAATTTCACCAATCGCGTAGAGAAGGTACCTACGTGCCGACCCGGATTCGATAAGCGTGCGCCGGATTTTGCGAAGGAAGGTGATCATTACATTGGAATATGTCGCTCTGCCATATGGTCCCATTAGGGACCCAATATGAATATAAAAAATGGTCGTCTACATAAACCCGTGCCGTCAGGTACGGAATATGTCAAATCGAGCTTTTGAAGATAGGCAGATGATTGATGAAAAAGGAACGCTTGTTGGAAATTCCAACATTGTTCCCAATTTGAATGTGAATTTGTTTTTTGATTTCACCTGACCGGATTTTCATATATCGCACTAAAGGAACGGAAAGAAGCCATCCAAAATTAAGGGCCAACCATATTGGGTCCTTATGAGACCATGAAAACCTCTGTACTTAGTTTTATTCCTATACCCATAAAATAAAAGACATCGCTGTCCAAAGATTGAATCTACAGATAACGTAGAATCTAACCTGAATTTCTCCAAGCTGTCAATCCGGCATTTTCGATGTACAGCTCAATGCAGCCCTGAATGAACCAACAACGGTAATAGGTCCAGATTAAATCGGGCCGTTTGTTGTATTTGAAGAAATGGTAACTCTTTACATTTTCAATTGTCAGTTTAATTATTGTCATTCCAATGTTCATCTTCTATGGTATCTAAAAGAGTTCTTTTTATTTTGAGCCATTTTTGAAAAGACCCAAACTGCTATACATATTATGAAAAAGGAAACCATTGCAATCCATGGAGGCTACGAATCTGAGTCCACCACCAAATCCGTTGCTGTACCCATCTATCAAACAGTCGCTTATGAATTTGATAATGCTCAACACGGTGCGGATCTCTTTAATCTGACAGTTCCAGGCAATATCTACAGCAGGATAATGAACCCAACTGTTGACGTATTGGAGCAACGCATGGCCGCGATGGAAGGAGGAGTAGCTGCATTATGCGTGAGTGCCGGCAGTGCTGCAGTCCATTATTCCATTATCAACCTAGCGGAGACCGGAGATAATATTATTTCAACACCTCACTTGTATGGTGGAACCTACACTTTATTTGCACATATGCTTCCCAAGTTGGGCATTGAGGTGCGTTTTGCAAAATCTTCTGATCCAGCAGACCTGGCAGCTCTGATCGACGACAAAACAAAAGCTGTTTATTGCGAATCAATCGGGAATCCAGCAGGTAATATCAGTGACCTGGAGGGAATTGCAAAGGCTTCACATGAGAAAGGCGTACCAGTTATTGTAGACAATACAGTGGCAGGGCCGACGCTGATCAACCCGATTCAATACGGGGTCGATATTGTCGTTCATTCAATGACCAAATATATCGGTGGACATGGGACGACATTGGGAGGTGTGGTAGTAGATTCCGGCAATTTTCCCTGGATAGATCATAAAGATCGGTTTCCCATGTTCAGTACTCCTGAGCCTTCTTATCACGGAGTGGTCTACACCGAATCTTTTGGCCCGGCAGCGTATATCGCTCGAATGAGGACCGTTGCTTTAAGGAATACCGGGTCTGCCTTGTCGGCATTGGCAGCTTTTCAAATTTTACAGGGTCTCGAAACCCTTGCATTGAGAATGGAAAGACATTGTGAAAACGCCCTGGCTGTTGCAGAATACCTCGAAGCTCATGACAGGGTGGCTTGGGTGAGATTTGGTGGACTTCCCTCCAGCGAATACTACAAGCTGGCTAAAAAGTACTGTGATGGCAAGCCGGCTTCACTGATGACTTTTGGAATTAAAGGGGGATTTGATAGGGCTGAAAAATTTTATGACGCTCTAAAGTTGTTCAAGAGACTGGTGAATATCGGAGACGCAAAATCTCTGGCTTGTCATCCTGCCTCTACTACGCATCGTCAAATGACCGACCAGGAACAAGAATCCGCAGGGGTCACCAAAGATCTCATTCGTCTCTGTATAGGTATAGAACACATTGATGACATCATAGCAGACCTGGAACAGGCATTCAATGCTGCTTTCTAAATACTCGTTACTATTGAAAGCCTATTGTACGCCACGTAATTAATGTTAGGATCCTTTGATATACTGTAGAATGGCCTATTGTCCATAGCTTCAAAACGTCAGTTCATCATTCACAAGTCGTAAAACCCTCATGGTTTCTTCCAGGCTTTCTTCCATGGCGTTCCTGCCCCACGCCCTGGAATTCCGGATGCTTTTGCCCCAGCTATGGAATTGCTTATCCCGGATGAGACTTTGGTAATCGAATGGTTTGAAGTTGAATGATTCCTGCCTCATTAAATACTGTTGCCGAAGCTTTACGGTTTCCACATTGAGTTCCATCAACCTGGTCATGCGTGTACTGGAGAGCGCATAAGTATCTTCGAACAAATAGACGATTTCCTTTTTCAGATCTTTGTTTCTGAGGATATCCGTACCTATGTTTTTAAAGGATTCATACCCTGCCCGAGACAAAGGGCCAGGATCTTCCCAGCTCAGCGCCCAACCAAAATGCCAGGACATCGTATCGTGATAGGGTAACTTTTTCTCAATTGCGTTTAGAATCACCTGGCTCGAAAAATCGCTTCTATGCTTTCTTTCAATCTCCTCATTCAGCTTGTTGACGTTCAATTCCAGGTTTTCCTGCAGCCCGATCAGTATTTCGCGCTCGGTGATTCGCTTCTTTCTTTGTTCATTCCAGGTGTTGATCTGCAGGGCGATCAGTATTCCGATGACGACGAGGGCAATCTCACCGATGGCGTAGAGGAGATACCTTCTGGTTGAACCAGATTCAATTAAGGACCGTCGAATTTTTCGAAGAAAGGTTAGCATTTCAATTGTAAGTTACGCCCTCCCATATGATCCCTTTGGGGACCGAATATGGATAAAACAAATAGTCGTTTAATCAACCCGTGCCGTCAGGTACGGAATATGTCAAATCACGTCCTTCAAGATAGGCAGAGGATTGATGAATATCGAATGCTTTTTGGAATTTCAACCATTGCTCTAATACAATGTATATCTGTTATTGATTACGCCTGATCGGCATTTCACATGCCTTACCTAAAGGCACGGAAAAAACCGTTCTAATTTATAGCCAATGATATTTCGTCCCTATGGGACGATGAAAACATCATTACATAGGTTAATAAAAACCCTTAAAGTAATCAACATTGGGGACCCGCAGCCCTGTTGTCTGAAAATAGAATCTGCTGACCGGTATCTACTCACTTACAATACATAATCGAAAAAAATATTGAAGAGATGTTCTTAAGCAATGAATCGCGCTGAACATCTACCAAAAACTGACCCGTACAGATAGTTTTAAGGACTATTCGTACCTATAGTAGATAAGATCAGAATCGCACACTTGATCAATGGCTCTTCAATTCCCCCCGAATATTCATTATCAAATCCGAAACTTCTTCCTGTAGGCCCCCTAAGATATCTCTTGAAGTATTCGTAATGTAATAACTGCTTCTGCACTGCTTGCCCAATTCGTCATAATGCAACTTCAGTTTCTCATGGTCAAACCTTTCAGGAGTTTTTAATTCATTAATAAGAGCCTGTGCAAGCAAATCACCCGATATGACCGGATGTAAATCGAACTGGTTCTTTTGTTCGACGACGTCATCGACATGCTTGTACAGTGAGTAATGTCTCTCATAAAGTTCCACCAGGCTGTTCCTGATTTTTTCTGATTTCAGCAAGGGCAGAAAACCGTTATTGGTGATTTGATTATACGCATTGTATCTCGGGAAAAAACTGATACCTACATTGGTTATTCGATGGAGGATGAGCCGTATTTCATCAATGCTATATTTATTTATCAGGGACTCGTAGGTGTTTTCAATAATTATCTTTTGGGATTCCGTCCCTCCGTTCACCCTATTCAACACTCTTACAAGATCGAGAGAATCACCTTGCAGGTTCGTCAATAGGTTTTCGTATAAATTCTGTTCCACCAACCTATTTTTTCTTGCTTCATTCCAATTGTTGATCTGGAGTGCAATCAATATCCCGATGACGACGAGGGCGATTTCACCGATGGCGTAGAGGAGATACCTTCTGGTTGAACCAGATTCAATTAAGGACCGTCGAATTTTTCGAAGAAAAGTGAGCATTTCAATTGTAAGTTTCGCCCTCCCATATGGTCCCGTCAGGGACCCAATATGGATAAATAATATAGTCGTTTACATCAACCCGTGCCGTCAGGTACGGAATATGTCAAATCACTTCCTTCAAGATAGGCAGAGGATTGATGAATATCGAATGCTTCTTGGAATTTCAACC
>JBFKOL010000216.1:0-7436 GCA_041628815.1 Saprospiraceae bacterium
CTGGCTCCTCCCAACCCGATAGCTTTACTGGAACTAAGAGATGACAGGAGTTCGGTGAACAGGTTCATTGCCAATGTGCAAGCCGACTATCGCTTTGGGTTTTTACCTGAGCTGCGCGCCAACCTAAACCTCGCTATCGATAAATCCAATTCTGACGGTTCCATTTTTGTGCCTGAAAATGCTTCATTCGCATTTTTTAACGGCGGCGAAATGACGAGTTACACGGAAGAAAAGAAGAACGAACTACTGGAATTCTACCTGAATTATGTGAAAGATTTTGCCGACATGCGTATCGACCTTATGACCGGTTATTCATGGCAGCATTTCTTTGTTGAAAACTTTAGCGAAAGCGCCAACATCGCTGGCACAGAAATATTCTCTGCGCCTAACTTTGACCCCAGGGAATACTATCTACTTTCGCTTTATGGCCGGGCCAACCTGTCCTTTAAAGAGCGATATCTGGTCA
Source organism: Saprospiraceae bacterium (assembly GCA_041628815.1). GTDB lineage: Bacteria > Bacteroidota > Bacteroidia > Chitinophagales > Saprospiraceae > JBFKOL01. Next base: position 467 of record JBFKOL010000216.1, read on the forward strand.
CGTTGACACTTCGCAGGGACGGTACTTCAAGATTTTCGCCGGATAACAGGTGGGGACTCTTTCCCGCGGCTGCCTTAGCTGTCAAAGTTTTGGAAAACCGGTCAGGACCTCTGTCCAACCTGAAGCTCAGGCTGGGATGGGGTGTTACCGGCCAGCAGGAGATTGGCGACTTTTATGCTTATCTTCCCCGCTACCAGAGCAGTTTTGACAATGCCAGATACCAGTTTGGCAATCGATTTGTTCGAACTCTTAGGCCCAACGGGTACGATGCCAATATCAGATGGGAAGAAACGACAACTTACAACATTGGTCTTGACTTCGGATTTATCAACGAAAGACTTCGCACCACGATCGATGTTTACCGACGCGACACCAAAGACTTACTCAATTTTATTCCCGTTCCTGCAGGGACCAACCTCACCAACTTCATTACCACCAATGTCGGTGACCTGACCAACAGAGGTATCGAGCTGAGCATCAATGCCGTCCCGGTCCAGTCTACAGAAGCCATGTGGGAATTTGGTATGAACATAGCCTACAATGAAAACGAGATCACCAAATTGACAGCTGTGGACGATCCGAACTATCAGGGAGTGTCGGTAGGAGGCATTGCCGGTGGTGTCGGTAATACCATCCAGATTCATAGTGAAGGATTCCCTTCCAACTCATTTTATGTCTTTGAACAGGTCTATGATGAAGCAGGGGTGCCGGTGGAAGGACTTTATGTGGACAGAAATCAAGACGGTGTCGTAAACGGTGACGATCGATATCGGCTGGAAAAACCTTTCGCTGATTATTCACTGGGTTTTACATCGAGGCTTGAATATGGCGATCTGGACTTTTCGTTTGCCGGTCGAGCCAACATAGGTAACTTTATCTATAACAACGTCTGGTCAGACCAGGCATTCTATGAAAGATTGTTCAATTCTACTGAAATCGTCAACAACGTCAACGCCGTAACTACCGCCATTGACTTCAGTGATCCACAGTATTTCAGCGATCATTTCATCAGGAATGCATCATTTCTCAGGTTTGATCACATAACACTTGGCTACAACATGGTCGATATGATCGGCGATTTTGCGCGCGTATACCTGACAGTTCAAAATCCAATTGTAATCACGAAATACGATGGTCTAGATCCAGAAGTCTTCGGCGGAATTGACAACAATATCTACCCGAGACCCAGAACATTTGTTTTAGGACTTAGTGTTGATTTTTAATAAGATGAAAAAGGCAACTATGAAAACAAGTTTTGCAATAAAAATATTCCTCGCATTCCTTTTTGTATCTGTTCTGCATACATCCTGTTTCAATGACCTTGACACCATTCCTCTGGATGAGGATGTCATTACTTCAGCCAGGGTATATGACCAGCCTGATTCGTATATCCGCGTGTTGGCTAAATTGTATGCCGGTCTATCTGTTTCAGGACAGCAAGGACCCTCCGGTCAACCGGATATAGCGGGAATTGATGAAGGATTCGGGCAATACCTAAGAGGATACTGGTACCATCAGCAATTATCGACTGATGAAGCCGTAATTGGCTGGAACGATGCGACCATAAAAGACTTTCATGAACAGGATTGGGATGCAAATGACGGATTTATCAATGCATTTTACAGCCGTATATTCTATCAGATCTCACTGTGCAATGAATTCCTGAGGGAGACCACCGACGAGAAGCTAGACGGGCGTAGCGTTGAGGGGACATTGAGATCTGAAATAGCAACCTACAGGGCCGAAGCACGCTTTCTCAGAGCCTTAAGCTATTTTCATGCACTCGACCTTTTCAGAAATGTGCCATTTGTCACGGAAGAAGATGCAGTTGGTTCATTTTTCCCCGAACAGATTAGCCCCACAGACCTGTTTAATTTCCTGGTTGAGGAACTTCAGGAAGTTGAAACGCAGCTCCCTGCCCCTAAGCAAAATGAATATGGCAGGGCAGATGCTGCTGCAGCATGGATGTTGCTGGCAAAATTGTTCCTGAACGCCGAAGTCTACACCGGACAGGGCCGCTACAATGAATGTGTTGAATACTGCAACAAGGTGTTGTCAGCCGGTTATTCGCTGGAACCGGAATATGCTCATCTTTTTATGGCAGACAATGAAAACAACAACGAAGTTATCTTCCCAATTACCTTTGACGGTGTCAATACGAGGACTTGGGGGGGAACTACCTTCATCGTTCACGCGGCCGTTGGAGGCGACATGAGGCCTTCCGATTATGGGATTGATGGTGGTTGGGGTGGTACCCGTACAACCAGTGCGCTGGTGAACAAATACACAGCAGGATCGGGATTTGTGCCTTTTATAGAACCTAATCCTGGCCAGGAATACAGCGTGATATACGTACCAGGTGGATACCAGGGCTGGGACCCTTCGCTGACATCCACCACCATGGCATCTCCATCCGGTGATGGCACCTATGAAGGATACTTCTATTTTTCCGATGCAAGTACAGAACTGAAATTCACCGATGGACCCGGGTGGGATATCAACTACGGAGATAACAGTGCGGACGGAACGTTGGAGCAGAATGGTGGAAATATTGTGGTCCCCGAAGCTGGTGTTTATAAGATAAATGTTAATCTGAATGACCTTACCTATACCATTGCAAAAGTACAGTTTGGCGTCATCGGTTCGGCGACTGAAAACGGCTGGGACTCAGACATCGACATGAGCTACAACCCCAATACAGGAGCATGGGAAGTCACACTCGATCTGACGGCCGGTGAAATCAAATTCCGCGCCAACGATGACTGGGCGCTAAATTACGGCGATAACAATGGCGATGCGCTTCTTCAGGAGAATGGCGCCAATATCCAGATTCCCGATGCAGGCACCTACTTAATCCAGATGTTCCTAGATAAACCCGACTATACCTATGCGCTCAAGAGACCCAGTGTGGATGGACGGGGCATGTTCTTTACCGCTGGACAAAATCTTGAAATATCAGATATCTCGTTGTTTACCGAGGGATATGCCGTCACCAAATTCACCAACCTAACATCTACGGGCGTTGCGGGATCCGACCTGACCTTCATGGATACAGATTTTCCCATGTTCAGATTGGCAGATGCTCACCTCATGTATGCAGAAGCTGTTTTAAGAGGAGGGAACGGAGACCGTGGAACAGCCCTGAATCTCATCAATCAGTTGAGAGATCGGGCCTATGGAAACGAGACAGGGCGTATTTCAGACAGTGATTTGACGTTGAATTTTATACTCGATGAACGCGCAAGAGAACTTTATTGGGAATGCCACAGGAGGACCGATCTGGTTCGCTTCGGACAATTCACCAATGGGTCATATACATGGCCATGGAAAGGTGGCGTAGCAGAAGGAACAACCGTTTCTCCAGACTTTAATGTTTACCCGATACCCGCCAATGATATCGGAGCAAATCCAAACTTGACTCAAAACAAAGGTTATTGAAAACAGTGACTCATAAAATAATGATATGAATACCATCAAATATATTTCTTTGGCATTGATCCTATCAGGTCTTTGGAGCTGTGAAGACGGTGCTCTGGATCCCGTTGTAAGACCCGGGAGTGCCCCGGTTATCTCCAACCCTGGACCTGGCACATCATTCGTTCTATCCGAATCCCAGGCGTCATCGATCTTGACCACGATCGAATGGTCTGCAGCAGACTTCGGTTTCCAGGCTGGTGTTTCCTACAATGTTCAACTGGACATGGCGGGCAATAATTTTGCCGATGCAGTCACTTTGGGGACGGTCGCCGGGATCTCATTGGACGTAACACAGGATAAAATCAACAACATCCTTCTGTCAAGCGGTATTGAAGAAGCAATTCCAGTGAATATTGAAATCAGGGTCAGAGCTTCTGTAAGCCCTGAAGTAGAGCGCTTGACCTCAGATCCGGTAGCCCTTACGGTAACACCATTCATCGTTGAAGTCGTATATCCACAACTACAAGTGCCAGGAGGTTACCAGGGATGGGACCCTTCCAACAACAACACCGTTATATTTTCCGTTCGCAGTGACTTGAAGTATGAAGGTTTCATCTATTTTCCCGATGACAACACCGAATTCAAATACACCGATGGCCCAACCTGGGATGTAAATTATGGAGATGACGGAGCAGACGGCACATTGGAAAATGGTTCATCCAATATCATAGCTCCCCAGGCGGGTTTGTACCGTTTAAGTGTTAACCTCAACGATCTGACGCATTCTTTTACCAGGACAATCTGGGGTGTATTGGGTGATGCAACCCCCGGCGGATGGGATACGGACCAGGACATGTCATATGATCCTGCGACCGGTATTCTGAGCGTTACCTTGAACCTGACGGCTGGTGAAATTAAGTTCAGGGCGAATGATGCCTGGGATATCAATTTCGGTGATGACGGTGCCAATGGATCGGTAGAGTACAATGGAGCAAATATTGCCATAACCGAAGCCGGTAACTATACCATAGAACTGATTCTTAGCGTGGCCAAATACAGATACCGTTTGACGAAAAACTAAGAATAGTTTTCTTGCTATGGCTTGATCTGTAAATCAAACTTAGGGCCTTTTAGGAAAGGCCCTAAGTTTTTTCGAAATGTATGTTTTATCTCCGAATTCATATTCAAAATGCAAGGGTGACGGCCGGTGTTGTATTGAGCTTGTTCACCCTTACTTATTTACATTCGCAATCAAGTCTTTTTCGTGAGACAAGCGTTGAAATGGGCTTGCATGCGTTCGGACATAATTTCGGACTGGCTGTAGCAGATTGTAACCATGATGGCCTTGATGATCTATATGTATCCAGAAGAAATGGAGAAAACCTCCTCTTCCTGAACGACGGATCCAACAAGTTTTTGGAATGGGGCCACCAGGCAGGTATTGAATATGGCCTTGGCACACGTACATCTATTTGGGCAGACCTCGATAATGACGGATTTCCGGAGCTTTATCTGGGCAATGATTTTGAGGCAGACATTCTGTACAAAAATAATGAAGATGGCACCTTTGTCGACGTGACCGGTTCCGCAGGAATTCTTAACCCATTCAACACTTTTTCAGTCAACGTTTCGGATGTCAACCTAGATGGAAGGCTCGATATCTATGTTTCTAATTTTCTGGGACCCAATGCCCTCTTCATCAACCGGGGTGAACTCTTGTTCACTGACTCAGCAGAAAAATATATGGTTTTGGACCCTGGAAAATCCATGGCGAGCATATTTTTCGATTACGATAACGATGGTGATCAGGATTTATACATGGTTCATGACGGTGGTGAGCCCAATGTGTTGTTGGAGAACACTTTGCAGGCTCCGTTTAAAGATGTCAGTGCACTATCCGGATCAGATCATAAGGGCCAGGGGATGGGCGTGGATGCCGGAGACATCAACAACGACGGTTGGATGGATCTTTACATCACCAACCTCTATGAAAACACCTTGCTCCTAAACAAGGGTGATGGATCGTTTGAGGATATCTCACAATCTGCTGGCGTCGATGACTACGGAATGGGGTGGGGCACCACTTTTCTCGATTTTGATAACGATGGATGGGTCGACATTTATCTTTGCAATGATTCCTACTTCTCTTCGTATCCCAATGTATTATATCGTAACAAGGGCGACCTCACCTTCGAAAAAATTGATCAGAACGAGGTAGTTTCAAGTTCCCAGGCAGGATATGGTTGCGTTTGTGCAGACCTCGATCTCGATGGCGCAGTAGACATTGTTGTCGCCAATGAAGGCGATGAAGATTATGTACAGATCTTCCACAACCAGTTTAAAGAAAATCATTGGATTGGCTTCAAACTCGTTGGGACAAAATCCAACCGAGATGCAGTAGGTGCTAAGATCCAAATACACGACGTAAAGGGTGTATTGCATTACGACGAAATTACGGGGGGGAACGGCTTTGCCGGACAAAATTCAGCCATTGTACATTTTGGACTTGGAAAGGAAAATGAGATAAAAGAGATAACAGTGAACTGGCCCAGTGGCACTTCACAAGTGTTTGGTCCGTTAAACACCGACCAATATTACGTCGTGGTAGAAGATGAAGAACCTCGCGAATTCAGCAGACTCACGACAGCCATTACAGAACAACCAACAATGAGTGCTGTTGCTGTGTATCCCAATCCTTCGATGGGAGTAATCTTTATAGATACCGGAGAAAATCCGATATCTGAAGAGTTATTCTGCGAATTGTGGTCGGTCGACGGCCATAGGCTGTATGCAAAGTATACCATTAACGACAAAGTAGGACCCGTGCGGTTGAACATTGATTTACCTGATGGCCTTTACTGGATACGTTTGACCAATGCCGACCTCCATTTCACTCAAAAACTTGCGATATTCACTCCATGATACAGAGCCTAGTCAAATTCTCGTTTCTCTTTTGCCTGAGTTTTCTCGTTCTCGGCTTGTTTTTTTCTTGCACCAACGACACGGCGGAAGATTCAGGTAATAATGAAATTGACGGAGAAGAGGAAAAAGAATCATTTTACCTCGGGGCCGACCTGTCCTATGTGAATGAAATGGAGGACTGCGGTGGCGATTACCAGGTTTCCGATGTATATAGTCTTTTTGCCGCCTCAGGATGCGATTTGGTCCGTTTGAGATTATGGCATAGTCCGGAATGGACCCATTACTCTAATTACAGGGACGTAGTAAAATCCATCAGGCGAGCTAAATCTCTTGGCATGAAAGTACTGCTTGATTTTCATTACTCTGATGACTGGGCCGACCCTTCCAAACAGATAAGACCTGCAGCCTGGAAAAATATCAATGATATCCAGATTTTGGGCGATTCTGTCTACAACTATACGCGCACCATCCTCCTTAGACTGGAAAAATTGGATTTGTTGCCGGAAATGGTCCAGGTGGGGAATGAAATTAATAGTGAAATACTCCTCGAAGTGCCTGCAGCTCAGGCAGGATCTATCAATTGGTCAAGAAACATCTCCTTGCTGAACCGAGGAATGCAGGCGGTCAAAGA
>JBFKOL010000217.1:0-7410 GCA_041628815.1 Saprospiraceae bacterium
TGTTGGTAGTTCCTCCAGCGGCTCTGGATTCAAAAGCCATTCAAAACCTAGGTACTCTTTCTACAGGAATTGCGTCGGGTTGGATGGCTTTACGCGGCAATCGCAGAAGGAGAAATGCAGATAGGGGATTTGTACTATCGGATCATTCTGACTGGATTTCTCTCAATCGCGTTATAGAGGAAAGTGGGGCAAGCCGCGTATTGACGACGCATGGATACTCGGTGACCTTCGCGCGATGGTTGAGCGAAAAGGGTCTAAACGCCCAACCATTGAATACTGAATTTGGAGACAACACCTCAGAAGACAGCGACCATTGAAGCTTTTTACTCAGCTATATCGACGCATAGACAGTACGACTTCCGTGTCCCGCAAGGTAAGCGCCTTGGTTGACTATTTCAATGAGGCTTCTGATAGTGACAAACTGTGGACCATTGCTCTTTTTACACATCGCAGACCACGGAGAACTATTCAAACTGCCTTATTGCGCACTTGGGCCGCAGAGATTGCCGGCTTGCCCCAATGGCTTTTTGAAGAGTCTTATCACACGGTTGGCGACCTTGCCGAAACAATTGCGCTTGTCCTGCCCGAGCCTAAACATTCTCAAGATAAATCTCTGACAGAATGGATCAAAGCCATCATTGATCAAAGAGAAAAAGATGAAAATGAAAAGAAACATTTCGTTCTTTCTGCATGGGCTTCCATGGAGAAAGACGAGCGCTTTTTATTCAATAAACTCATTACCGGTGGATTCAGAATAGGCGTTTCTCAAAAATTGATGACTCGCGCTCTCGCCACTTTCCTCGAAAAGGAGGAAAATCATGTTGCCCATCGCCTTATGGGACAATGGAGCCCGGCTGATACCGATTTTGAGTCTTTATTGGTTCGGGCTGACTGGCAAGACGACCTCTCCAAGCCTTATCCTTTTTTCCTGGCTTACGCGCTGGAACGAGAGCTTGTTGACCTCGGGCCAACCAATGCATGGGCCGCAGAGTGGAAATGGGATGGCATCAGGGCACAATTGATTAAAAGAAAAGGTGTCGTATTCGTATGGTCCCGCGGCGAAGAATTGATCACCGATACTTTCCCGGAGTTCAAAGCAATAAGAGAGGTAGCAGCGGATAACTTTGTCCTGGACGGGGAGATCGTTGTTCACGACGAATCTGGTGTCAGGCCATTCAATCATCTCCAAAAACGTCTTGGTAGAAAAAAGGTGTCGCGAAAGATGTTACAAGACTATCCCGTCAAGTTGCTCGCCTATGATCTGTTGGAATATGAAGGCCAAGACATTAGGATCCGGCCGTACGCCAAACGCCGGGAATATTTAAATGAAATTCTATTTGGGCTTCAAGAAAAGGCTGAAAAATCGATATTGTTGTCTGAAGAGGTCACCTTTGATTCCTGGATCGAATTGAAGGATGTTCATGAAAAGGCGCGTTCATTAAAGGCTGAAGGTCTCATGCTAAAGGAGAAGAACAGTGGTTATCTTGACGGCCGGCGGCGTGGCGGATGGTGGAAGTGGAAAGTGGATCCTTTTACCATCGATGCGGTGATGCTCTATGCCCAGCGCGGTCATGGCAGGCGATCTAACCTGTTTACCGATTTCACTTTTGCTGTCTGGGATGATTCAGGGTCTCTGGTTCCCTTTGCGAAAGCATATTCGGGCCTTACAGACTCAGAATTTGCAGAAGTAACCAATTTTGTGAATCGCAATACGATAGAGCGCTTCGGGCCTGTTCGTTCAGTCGTTCCTGAATTGGTGTTTGAACTCGCTTTTGAAGGAATCAATACGTCCAAACGCCACAAATCGGGAGTAGCTTTGCGATTTCCACGAATCCGTCGGTGGAGGAAGGATAAGTTGCCATCTGAGGCAAATAATTTGGCAGATCTGAAAGCATTGCTCGAGGTTTATGGTGAATGATGAATTGATACAAAAAGCATCGGCGTGGTTTACCGATATGGGATGGAAACCCTTTCCGTTTCAAAAGCAATGTTGGGATGAATACCTGGCTGGCAAATCGGGATTAATCAATGCGCCTACCGGTTTTGGAAAGACTTATGCACTGATCATCCCGATTTTACTGGAAGGCCTTATGACGGAACCCAATGAGCCTGGCGTAAAGGCCATATGGGTGGCACCAATCAGGGCCCTCACCAAGGAAATCAAGATGAGCTGTCAGACCGCCATATCGGGATTGGGTTTATCATGGACCGTGGATATCCGGTCTGGTGATACCAGTACACAGAAACGAAAACATCAAATCGAGGCGCCACCTGATGTTTTAATTACGACTCCCGAAAGCGTTCATGTTCTGCTGGCATCAAGAAATTACCATCGTTTATTCAAAAATCTTAGGGCCGTTGTTGTGGATGAATGGCACGAACTGATGGGTTCAAAGCGTGGTGTCCAGGTAGAACTGGGGTTGTCTCGGCTTAAAGGCTTGAATCCATCATTAAAAGTTTGGGGCGTCAGTGCTACCATCGAAAATGTCGACCAAGCCATTGAGGTTCTTTTAGGCGCTCATGCCTATGATTCGGTGCTGGTGCGGTCCAACCAGAAAAAAGTGATTGCTGTTGAGACTGTTTTGCCCGATGAAATTGAAAAATATCCTTGGGCTGGCCACCTGGGTATCCGGCTTCTTGAAAAGGTCTTACCCATCATTCACAAAAGCCGTACAAGTATCATCTTCACCAATACGCGCTCACAATGTGAGATATGGTATCAACGAATACTGGACGCGGACCCTTCTTTAGCTGGTGCCATTGCCATGCACCACGGTTCGATCAACCGCGAAATCCGCGACTGGGTAGAAGACGCTCTGCACAATGAGCGGCTCAAGGCCGTAGTGAGCACTTCCAGCCTTGACCTGGGTGTAGATTTTCGCCCGGTAGAGACCATCATTCAAGTCGGAAGCCCGAAGGGTGTTTCACGATTTATCCAGCGCGCCGGCAGAAGCGGGCATCAGCCGAATGCTGTGAGTAAAATATACTTTGTCCCTACCCACGCTCTGGAAATGGTCGAGGGCGCTGCATTAAGATCGGCGATAAGCCTAGGTAATCAAGAGCCGAGAATACCTCATATTCGATCGTTTGATGTGCTCATTCAGTACCTGATGACGCTGGCAGTGTCTGGTGGTTTTCACGCACCAACCATATATGATGAAATCAAGAAGTCCCATTGTTATGCGTCTTTGACGGCCGAAGAGTGGGCTTGGTGTCTTGATTTCCTGGTGAACGGCGGTAGCTCCCTGGGGGCATACGACCAATATCAGAAAGTCGTCTATTCGGAAGGTCTCTACCGGGTAGCCAATACCCGAATTGCCAGAATGCACCGAATGTCCATCGGCACCATTGTAAGTGATGTCTCACTTCGTGTGGCTTTCTTGAATGGTAAGGGGTTGGGCACGATCGAAGAGTCCTTTGTGGCTTCATTAAAAGAAGGTGATGTGTTTTGGTTTGCGGGTCAGGCTGTAGAATTTATCAGGTTAAAGGATATGACCGTTCAAGTGAAACCCTCGCGATCTAAAAAAGCACGGGTCCCTGCCTGGGGTGGCGGTCGAATGTCCTTGTCTTCAATGCTGTCATTTGCTATAAGACAAAAGTTGTTCAACTATGCGGAGGGAATCATCGATGAAATGGAAATGGAAGTTTTAGGGCCGTTGCTAGAGCTTCAAAGAGAACAATCCATTCTTCCTCGCGAAGATGAGTTCCTAATTGAGTACATCGTGACAGACAACGGTTATCACTTATTGGCTTATCCCTTTGAAGGTCGGTTTGTCCACGAAGGCATGGCGGCCTTGCTGGCGAAAAGAATATCTAACGCCTATAGCATTACATTTTCAATAGCTATGAATGACTATGGTTTTGAGCTGCTATCCGACAAGGCAATCGATCTAGAGATCATTCATCAATCCCTGTTCTCAACAGACAACCTGCTTCTCGATATTCAAAACAGCATGAATTCAGTAGAAATGGCCCGGAGAAAATTCAGGGACATAGCTAAAATATCAGGTCTCATTTTCCAGGGATATCCTGGAAAACAGAAAAAGGAGCGGCATTTGCAATCTTCTTCATCCTTACTATTTGATGTGTTCCAAGCCTACGAGCCCAATAATCTACTTTATCAGCAGACTTATGAGGAAGTTTTGACATTTCAGCTTGAAGAGAGCCGGCTTAGAAAAGCTCTTGAGAGAATTCAGAATCAAAAATTACGCATTTCGGTGCCCAAAAGATTTTCGCCATTTTCCTTTCCCATCGTAGTGGACAGGCTCAGCCGTGAGCGTTTGTCTTCCGAAAGCCTCGAAGACAGGGTGAAAAAGCTAATCGAGCAACAGACCAACTGATGGTTAGAGATACCTCGCAGAAAATGTATCCCCCTGATTAATGTCTCCGGTTTCTATTCCCTTTCTCAACCATCTCGTGCGTTGTTCTGATGTGCCATGTGTGAAGGAGTCCGGAACAATGTATCCTTGGGTTTGTTTTTGAATGCGGTCGTCCCCGATTGCATTTGCTGCGCGCATGGCTTCTTCTATGTCTCCTCTCTCAAGGAAATTACTCATCTTATGAGCGTGATGTGCCCAAACGCCAGCTAAGAAATCAGCCTGGAGCTCCAATCTTACAGAAAGATCATTCTGGTCGCGCTGGCTTATTCGGCCTCGTTGTGCATCTACTTGCCTGGTAATCCCAAGTTGGTTTTGGACATGGTGTGCTACCTCATGCGCAACAACATAGGCCATTGCAAAGTCTCCGCCTGCACCAAATCTTCTCGAAAGCTGGTCATAAAAGCTGAGGTCAATGTATACTTTTTGATCTGCCGGGCAATAAAAGGGTCCCGTAGCAGCCTGGGCAAATCCACATGCCGAGCGGTCTGAACCCGAGAAAAGGACCAACACTGTTTCCTGATAAGGGCGATTCAATTGTTCCCTGAAGATCTTGTGCCAGACTTCTTCGGTCTCTTTCAACACAACGGAAACCTGTTGGGCCAAAATTTGCTCTTCCCTGCTGGGCTCATAGGGCTGCTCCGTTGCGGAGCTCTGTTGGCCTCCAGCCTGTCTCATTACCTGGCCGAGTATGCGCCCCGGGTCTTCTCCAGAGAGTATAGCAAACAATACCAGCAATATTGTCCCAATACCAATGCCTCCCCCAACTCGCTTCATGGTTTTTCCACGGCGGTCTTCGATGTTTTTACTACCCTGTCGGCCTTGCCATCTCATAATTCATATTTTAATTGTTATTGTTTGGGACGCTACATGTTTCTTATGGTAACACCTTTTACAAATTAAGCCGTCTTAAATGGTTTTTAGTTTCTCGCTTTTTATTCAGCCATTCCACTTCAGCGAACTTATCATATGTTTTATATCTTCTTCGATATAATCGATGACTATTTGAACACTGTCCCTGTCAACTTTTTGATCAAAGTATAGAGAGCCACGTAAAAAATGTTTTTTGTTGTCGGACACATAGAATTGATATGGAGAAGCTACCGGACCTTCAATTTTGAAAGCCACTCCCTTGGTGCCCGATTTGTTCTCTATCTCCACCTCTTCACGAAATGTAGCCTTTACGTTGTGCTTTCCTGCCATCGTGAAAGCATCCTCTACCAGCTTGTCTAGGCCTGATTGATCAAGGACTGGATAATAGCTTAGGTGCACCGTGGCGTTAAAGGGCCCAAACTGTATATCAAACCAGCAAGGGTGAGTAGGTTTTTCACCAAAAATGAACTCCTTCTGTTGGGTCTTTGAATAATCAGGCAATTCAACCACAAAGTCACATCCATCCACCTCGGTTGGACTGTATTTTCTATCAGGAAACTCTATTCTCGGATATTGATGTGGCCTGGGTGTTGGTTGGGGCGACTGGTAACAAGAAAATGCCACAGATATCAAAATGCAAAAGCCCAATAGCCTTGTCATAGCCTTACATTTATTCTTTCTATGCGCTTTTTATTCACAGAGACAATCTTGAATTTCAAGTTTTTATACGTGATTTCTTTATCTCTTTTGGGTATTTTTCCCTCCAATTCGAGAATTAACCCCGCCAAAGAGTCGGCTGACCCACGGCCTTCGTCAAAAACAGTACTGTCTATTCCGGCCAACCTCGCTACATCATTCAATAAGGTCTTGCCCTCGAAAATAAAGTTGTGGTCATCAATTTTCATGTATTCAACTTCTTCTTCTGTGTCGAATTCATCTTTAATGTCACCCACAACTTCTTCCATAATGTCCTCCAGTGTTACAAGGCCTGAACTTCCCCCATATTCGTCAACAACAATTGCCATATGGGTTCTTTTTGATTGAAACTCCTTGAGGAGTTCATCAATCTTTTTGGATTCAGGCACGTATAGAACATTGTTTCTTACAAGATCTTGCCAACTAAAATCATCTCCTTTGTCGGTAAAGCCGAGCAAGTCCTTTACATACAGAATTCCCTTTATGTTGTCGAAGTCGTCTTCATAGACAGGTATGCGAGAGAAGCCCGACTCCTTTATGGTATTCAATACTTCGCCAAATTTCTGCTGTTTGTCCAGGGCAACTACATCCACCCTTGATTTCATGATCTGCTTCGTAATGACATCGCCGAATTTGATGATGCCTTTTAGAATATCTACATCTTCTTTGTGTTCGTCTTCAGATACAGTTAGCTCTATTGCTTTATCCAATTCCTTTTTATCTGTCATACTCTGGGTGGTGAGCCGTCTCCTATACACCCGTTCTTCAAATCTGCTAGACCATGAAATGAGTAAGTTGTTCAAGGGAGAAAATAGGTTTGACAACAATAGCAGCGGGGTCGCCATCAGCCTTGCATGCCGGATATTGTTCAGGTTTGCATAAATCTTAGGTGCCACCTCGCCAAAAAGGACAAGTAAAAAAGTGACACCGATTACGGTAATTAGAAAGCTTATGGTGTGCGAGATAGTCTGTGCAGAAAGAAAGCCTATGCTTATCATGTTCTGAAGACCTTCTGCCCATGTAAGTAACATCGCTTCAGTAAGAATTCTTCTAAGAAGAAAATCAGAAATCAATACTATGGCGATATTGATGAAGTTGTTGGCAATCAATATGGTAGCAAGCAATTCTCTCGGGCGAGATTTCAAAAGATTGATGCGATCATTCGACTTTACGTATATCGAATCCAGGTTGTCGAGGTCTTTTTGAGTAATAGAAAAGAATGCTACTTCAGAAGCACTTATGAGGGCAGAACAAAGAAGTAACAGCAAAAGAATAACCACCAAAACCCCGGATGGGACTGTCCACACAGATCCTGAAGTCAACAACATTATAAATTCAGGCAAGGGAGGATCAGCTTCCAAAGTGACCTTTTTTCATTTAAAATCTTCTGGAGCTATTAAAATGGTAAGTCGTCATCGGCCTGATCGGTGGAGTCGTTTCCGGTGGTATACTCCGCAGCCTGAAA
>JBFKOL010000218.1:0-7394 GCA_041628815.1 Saprospiraceae bacterium
TCAGAAATGGCTTTTTGCGCCGTTTGAATGATTGCACGGTGAAATTGATCAAAACGATCCCATGTCATAGCCGTTTCAAAAGTCTCGACAATCAGCCCTTTTTGCACGAGCACATCGCGTAAAAAAGGCGCTTGCAAAAAAGATTTTTTCCAGGTGCCGGACTGATTATCAGCCCGGGATGAATCTTTGTTCAACTTAATACCTCCGCACATCACGGCAATGTTCTCAGCAAAGTCAAGCCAATGGTTTACGGGATGGTTGTGAGACTCAAAACCAAGGATCAAAACGGATTGGGCTCCATCTCCCACTCCATTTAGAAAAGCTTCTTGGGAGTCTATCAGCCTTGCATTGCTGGGATAGAGGCCAGACTGGCTTAGGATCCTGCATGCCTCTACTCCTTGCTGAAAACTGTCAAACCCAATGGTTGACGAACATTTGTATTGAGGAATTTGCTGAAGCCTCATCCAAGCCGAAGTGATGATGCCAAGAACGCCCTCAGAACCACAAATAAGAGCTTCCTCAGAAGGTCCCGCACCGTGTGAAGGTAATTTTTTGGTGTCGATGATACCTGATGGTGTCACCATCCGTAGGGATTCTACGAATTCATCAATCCGTGTATACAATGTTGCAAAATGACCACCCGACCGTGTGGCGATCCAACCTCCCAACGAACTGAATTCAAAACTTTGCGGGAAATGACGCAAGGTTAATCCGTGGGGTTTCAATGCATGTTCTATGGCGGGACCATATATTCCCGCCTGCATCAGTGCAGACCGGCTGACCTTGTCGACTTCAAGTACCTTATCGAAATGACGCATGTCCACGCTGATCGTACCTATATATGCCTTGCTATCGGTAGGCTCAATTCCTCCACATACACTGCTACCTCCACCATAGGGAATCAGGGCAATGCGATTTTTAGTCGCGAATGCCATCAATGTTTCTATGTCTTTTTCACTTTGAGGCAGAGCCACGTAATCCGGCGGGTTGTCAAAAAGACCATTCATCGCTCTCCACAGATCCCGGTATGATTTTCCATAGCTGTGGTTCAACCTTTCCAGTTTGTCGGACGTACAGATGCCGCCGAATTCATTAGACAGAACAAAACGCGGCGAACGGATACGGATTTCCTCCGTTCTCTTGGGTTGGATCGCATGCTTTTCTGTAATTCCGTAGAGGGCCCCTAAATAAGGGGAAATTTTTTCGACCAGAACGGGGGAAGCGTCATCACCTTCGTAACCCCAGCCACAGATCTTTCTCTTTTTCATAGTCTTTCATTGAAGAATGGTACCTGCCAAGGTATCAAATTGAGGTTAGATTTTGAGGTTGTCCCAGCCAGAGTTGCCAGAAATAAATTAAACTACTTAAACGAATTAAACGATCAATCCCCCCTCTCCGTCGAATAGTTAGCTCAAAATTCTGAACGATGAAATAAATTGACCTATCCATTCCGTTCACTATCATAAAATTCATGATGATCAAGCTCAAGGAATTCTTTCTCTTCTGTTCAGGAGCCCATAGGTCCATTCTCAATAGGACGCCTACTGAAACCAATAAATATGTAGGTATCGGTGCCACCATTTTTTTCACCGGTGTATTCGCAGCATTGGCCGCCGCTTATGCCCTCAACACCGTTTTCGATAATCCTTGGCTTACCTTACCCATAGCGTTGCTTTGGGGACTTATGATTTTTAACCTGGACAGGTTTATCGTTTCCACCATGAAAAAGAAAGGTTCCTTTTTCAGGGACTTTACTGCCGCCACGCCAAGAATCATATTGGCTATTCTGATAGCCATAGTAATCGCCAAACCACTCGAACTCAAAATCTTCGAAACGGAGATAGAGACCGAATTGGTCAAGATGCAACAAGAAAACTTCAAGATCCAGGACGATCTGGTCAAGGCCCGTTACACGGGGGAGATCGATTCCTTACAGACAGAGATCGCTCTATTAAAAAATGAAATCTCCGATAAAGAGGCAGAACGCGACAGATTGGTCAACGAAGCCATCATGGAGGCGGACGGCACCGGGGGCTCCATGCGCAGAAATTTGGGACCTATCTACAGGACGAAACGGGCTGCAGCAGATCTCGTGCAAATTGAACTGGACCAACTCACTGCTACCAACGGTGCTGTGATCCTTGCCAAACAGGAGCGCATCGCAGCGATAGAAGAGGTACAAAGCTCAGAACTGGCCTCACTTGACCGCGTCAAGCTCGGGGGTTTTGCTGCCAGGCTGGAAGGTCTCGAACGTGCCGCCAATCGCAGTAGAGCCATTTTCGTGGCGAATATCTTTATCATGTTATTGTTCATGGCAGTTGAGACAGCTCCGGTCATCACCAAACTCATCCTGGAAAGAAGCCCGTACGACTATGTACTCGACAAACACGAGCACGGCTATGCATTGCAACATGAAGCAGTAATGGCCCAGCGCCACAAAGAAGTGAGGAGCCGGGTGGCATTCGACAATGCCACGGTAGACTACAGGACTAAAGCAGCCATACAAGCAGAGAAAGAACTTGCCGATGATGCGATCAGGAGAAAACTGGAACAATTAAAAGGCAGATCGAATGTATCAGGCAGTTTCCTCAGAGAATCCGGCTTATTCAAAGGGTGATCTTTTCGGGTAGTTATTGATTTCTGATTATTTTTCGGAAGATCATCCAAATCTTCTGATCTCATGCTAAATAATCAGATCCTTTATGTTCGGCCAGGGGCCCTATATATCCTTGCCTATTTACTTGTAGTCTCGTCCTGTGTTAAAAAGAGACCTGATGTCCTACCAGGATTTGAAATTCATCCGGATTTCCAATTGGAACTTGCTGCTTCAGAGCCGTTAATTTTCGATCCTGTCGATCTAGAATTTGATGAAAACGGTCTCGCTTATGCCCTTGAAATGCCGGGCTATCCGCTGAGAGACGAAGAAAGCAGGATCATCATTCTTGAAGACACCGATGGCGACGGTGTCTTCGACCAGAGAACAGTTTATGCAGATCACCTTGGCGTCGCCTCCTCCATCATGTGTTATCGAGAGGGCATTCTGGTAGCAGCTCCGCCTTATCTTTTATGGGTCAAGGACACTGATGGAGATAAGACTGTCGATTTGCGCGATACCATCATGTCGGGATTTTCTGTTGGCAATCTGCAACACAATTTCAACGGGCTTACCTATGGATTGGACAACTGGATTTATGCAGCCAACGGAGGTAATTCCGGTCGGCCGTATTTTGGCCTTGACTCGAGCCAGGCAATGGATCTCCGTGGTGACGACTTCAGACTCCGGATAGATGAAAGACAGATACAGCGGGTAGGACATTCTTCGGGAGGATTTGAACTCGCCTTTGACCAGTATGGACGTATGTTTGAAACACATAATCTAGAACATGTGTCCCACCTTGTTATGGAAGGCAAGTATGTCGACGGGCTACCCCTGCACCGCAGGCATACTTTGTACAACATTTCCGATCACGAGGAAAACGGTCTTTCAAGAATATATCCCATCGGTGAGCAGGAAACCCGTGTGAATCATCCTGAACAATCGGGCTATTTTTCAGGGGCCTGTGGCATCACCTATTATGGCGATGCCGTATTCCCGGCTCCTTACAATGAAGCTCTGTTTGTTGCAGACTGCGTGCTCAACCTCGTACATATAGATCTCTTTGAACCAAGTGGATCAACATTTGCCGCCTACCGAGATCGCGACAAGGTAGAATTCCTGGCTTCAACAGACAGGGCTTTCAGGCCGGTTAACATGACTATGGGACCGGAAGGAGCCTTGTACGTAATTGATATGTACAGGACGGTGATCGAGCATCCGGAATGGATTCCAGACGACATTGAAGCAACCCTCGACCTGGCGGACGGAAAAGAAAAAGGCCGCATCTATAAAATACTCCCTAAAAACCAAACCCCGGGAAGATTCCAGCCATTGACGAGAAGTGATGTCAAATTTCTGATCAATGCCTTGCATAGCAATAATTCATGGACCAGGATCAATGCACAAAGACTGCTGGTCGAAGGATCCAGGACGGAAGCCATTCCTTTGTTAACAGAGGCTTTCAATAAAACGGACAATCCCGCAGCCAAGACGCACATCCTCTGGACACTTGAAGGGCTGGATGCTATTCGCTCCGAATTAATCGTAAAGGGACTGCAAGATGCAGAACCCGGACTTCGAGAAAACAGTCTGCGAATGGCAGAACCCCATCTTGTTGAAGAATCAACAGCCAATGCGGTCTTGAATCTTCTCGAAGATAAACATGACAGGGTCAGGATGTGGGCTTCTCTTATCTTAAGTACCTTGCCTTCCAGTCAACTCGAAGCTTACCAACAGCCTATCATCGAGGCCGGAAGACGCGCATTGACAGCCGACCAGGGTGACGAATGGAACCGGATGGCGCTGGTCGCCGTGCTGAGCAAGCTGCCGCAAAATCCGCTGACTGAACTGGTAGTCTCACTTACCCCTGAAACTGAGGTGAATGCCATCCAACTTACAGGAGCACTTTCGGTTGTTACCGCGAGGAAAGGAGAATGGGACATCATGACCGATGTAATTCATGGTATTGCATCCAGCGACCAACCCACAAACGTCAAAGCGGCCATTCTTGAATCATTTGAAAGGGGATTATCGGAAAGTACCGTGAGCCTCCAACAGCGACGCGGAGTCCTCAATGCTATTCGAACGGATCTCGATAAGATCGAGCTAAACGGACAATTGGAAGAACTCAGAGCTTCCATGCTCCTCCGCAATCGTCTCGGATTGTCTCCATCACCCACTGCAATAAACATCATGGAAAAATCCAAAATGGCTATGTTGGATGAAAGCCTGCCGGGCGACGAAAGAATCAAGCATCTGAAGTTGATCTCGTTGCTACCCTTTAACGAGCGTGAAAATGTTCTCTACGAAATGCTGAATCACTCAGCACCCATAGCCCTCCAGGAAGAAGCTTTGCAACAACTTTGGAATTCACGTAAACCGGAAATTGGTGTGAAATTGGTGGAAATATGGTCTTCGCTTGGTCCCCACACCCGGAGAATTGCTGGAGACATATTGCTATATAATGAATCCTATCACGATGCTTTGTTGACGGGTCTCGAAAATGGTTCTATCAATATTGGAGAAATGAATTTTGACCTTGAGAGGCGCAGGACCCTGCTTTGGTGGACCGACAATGAAAACACAAAACGCAGGGCTGAAGCCTTGTTCAAAGATTCCGGTGTGATCAACAGGAGGGAAGTGATGGAAAAGATGAAACCGGCTCTGGCTCTGTCGGGCAATGCTCAGAAAGGTAGAAATGTCTACGAACAACTCTGTGGCCAATGTCATGTTCATGGCCAGATCGGACAAGATGTGGGACCGGTTCTTACTGAGATCGGACGAAAAAGTAAGGAGTCCCTTCTGCACGATATCCTCGATCCCAACGCGGCAGTAGACACGCGTTATATCAACCACAGAGTCATTACCACTTCAGGAGAAACACATATAGGAATCGTGGAGACGGAAGGTGATAGTGACATCACACTGAAAAAAATGGGGGGGGCAACGGTGACGATTCATAAATCGGAAGTTTCATCTTTTTCCTCTTTGGGGTCATCCATGATGATGGAAGGACTTGAAGCTAATATGAGCCACCAGCAGTTGGCTGATCTTCTGGCATATTTACAAATACCGAGCTAATAGAATTAATATGGTTAGAACTGTTTTTATACTGCTTCTAATAGCCGCTTGTACCAATAAGATTAGAGAAGGCACTAATAACGATGGCGTTGATATCCCAGGAAGATCCATCGACCTAATAGGTAAAACCATTCAGTATGTCTATGGAGAAGACATCTATCACGTCACGGTGGATACAGATTCTACGCTTCATTGGGAGGCTGTTTCCGGTGCAGAGGTAGGAGTGAAAGCAAACGAGCAATATAAAATGCACCGTCTGGGTGATCGTACCATCTTTATAACTTGGGGGGAAGAGAACGGCATAGGAGTAAGTCAGGTATTGGATTTCGACAATGGTGTAGTGTACAATCACCTCTTAAGAGGGAGGGACGTCAGTATTGGAACAGGAGAAATATCCATCTTAAATTAATGTATGCTCACGACTAATATCACGCTTTCTGGTACAATGCTTTGGACATTATTTATGCTATTCACGGCTTGTACGACCCAAGAGGACAAAAGGAATTCAAATCCAACTGTTCCTACTGATACTATGACAGAAGACGAACTCCTGGATAAGATTCAAAGGGCTACATTCCAATACTTCTGGGACGGCGCCGAAAGCCAAAGTGGGATGGCCAGAGAAAGAATCCATTTAGACGAACCCGGCCTGGACCTTCATCTGGTCACCACGGGAGGGACCGGATTTGGCATCATGGCAATTCTTGTGGCCATTGAAAGAGGATTCATTACAAGACCTGAGGGGAGAACAAGAGTTGACCAGATTGTGACTTTTCTAGAAAGTGTACCGAGGTTTCACGGTGTATGGGCACATTGGTATGATGGGTCGAAAGGATCTGTAGTGCCATTCAGTCCCAGGGACGATGGAGGAGATTTAGTCGAAACTGCATTTCTCGTTCAAGGATTGTTATGCGCCCGTCAATATTTTTCAAGTGGAAATGAAGAAGAAACAGCTCTTGCGAATAGAATTGACATGTTGTGGAGAGAGGTGGAGTGGAATTTTTTCAGAGGCCAGGCCAAAGAAAATGTTCTTTTCTGGCACTGGTCCCCAACACATCAATGGGCTATGGATTTTAGAATTAAAGGATATAACGAATCTCTTATTACCTATTTACTGGCCGCATCGTCTCCCACCTACGCCATACCTGAAGAAGTATATCACGAAGGATGGGCATCGAATGGAGATATCGTTCGATTGAATGATCCATTCGACCTCGGGTTAATTCACCAGGGTGAAGAAGTGAAAGGGGGACCTCTTTTCTGGGCTCATTATTCTTTTTTAGGATTGGACCCCAGGAATTTAAGGGATAGATATGCCGATTATTGGTCGCACAACCTTCGACACGTTCATCTCAACCGGATGCATTGTGTAGAAAATCCTCATGGGTACAGGGGCTATGCAGAAGACATGTGGGGATTGACAGCAAGCTATTCCATCAACTTCTATGCGGCCCACAGCCCAGGAAACGACCTGGGTGTAATATCCCCGACAGCTGCCTTATCTTCTTTTCCTTACACGCCTGAGTACAGTATGGATTTTCTGAGAAATCTTGAATCAAACTATGCTGACCTGCTTTGGGGTAAGTACGGTTATTACGATGCCTTTTCGATTCATCATGAATGGCACGTACCACGGTATTTGGCAATAGACCAAGGACCGATTACGATCATGATCGAAAATTATCGAAGTGGGTTGCTCTGGAGTCTCTTCATGTCA
>JBFKOL010000219.1:0-7384 GCA_041628815.1 Saprospiraceae bacterium
AGAAACCCAACCCTTTTCCAAAATCGATTTGGGAAAATGTCGCCTTTGGATTGAAAATAATGGGGGGCTATTCCAAAGGTGAAATGAATGATCTCATTGAGAAGTCGCTTATTGAGGCAGCATTATGGGACGAAGTAAAAGATCAGCTGAACAAATCCGCTCTTGCACTTTCAGGTGGCCAGCAACAAAGACTATGCATCGCACGAGCTCTGGCGGTCCAACCGAAAATACTCCTAATGGATGAACCGGCGTCTGCATTGGACCCCATCTCAACGAATAAAATCGAAGAGCTAATCTTCAGATTGAAAGAAGATTACACGATCGTCATCGTAACACACAATATGCAACAAGCCGGCAGGGTCAGCGATAAAACAGCCTTTTTCTATTTAGGAAAACTGATAGAGTATAGCAAAACAAAGAACCTATTTACCAAACCCAAAAATGAATTGACTGAAAGGTACATTACAGGAAGATTTGGTTAATGTAAATTGATAAATAATGAGTGAAACCCTGACCAACGAACAACAAGCATTCAAGGAACTAAGAGAAGATATTGAGGTCATGATGCAAGCCGTGCTATCACAGCTTTCAAAAGCACAGGAAATGCTGCAAACCTTGGATAAGGATCTCGCCCTTGAAATCCTGCACATCGAAAAGAAAATCAATTCCATGGAATTGGGTATTGATAAAGCCTGCGAAAATATTTTGGCATTATACAGCCCCCTGGCTATGGATTTGAGGATGACGCTTGCCATATTGAGTATAAGCAATCAACTGGAACGCATCGCCGACCATGCTGCCGAGATGGCCATTTATGTAAATGAAAATGTTTTTTCTGCGAAATTTTCTAAAAAGACCCTGGAAGCGGTGCAATTCAATCTCATGTTTGAAACGGCCATTTCGATGATTGACGATGCCATATACAGTTTTGTAAATGAAGACACCAAAATTGCGAAATGGGTGTTCGGTAAAGATCATACGATCAACAAAGTCAACAAAGAATCTATACCCATCATAACGGAATTCTGTAAGAAGAATCCCAAACACACCACTGAATACCTTCATTTGTTTTCCATCATCAAGAAAATTGAGCGGATTGGTGATCTGGCAAAAAATATCGCCGAGGAAACCATCTTCTTTGTAGATGCGAAAATTGTCAAACACAAGAAGAAAAAACAAAAAGTGTAACTCCGCTGATCACCCTTCTTCGTTAAGCCTAATCTGGTTCTGATCAAGTCCGCAAATTTGATTAGGAATTTGCCAATACCCTGATTCTTTACCGCGCTTTGTTATTCCCCAAGATACACTGGGTATGAGGTTTTAGCGACATGACTTTCGCCCAAATCCAGGTCTATCGTTAAATAGGGCTTATCTCCATCCGTTAGAGCCAATACCTTACCATCACCCGGCCTTATTATCCATCCCATACCTCCCCATTCGAAACCTTGATTGCTCAGCCCTGAACGATTGGAGCTGATACAAAACGAGCCACTAATTATTGAGGCGGTTTTTGCACAATCCAGCCATCGTTTCGAGATATGCACACCTGTCGCCCGCGGTATGCACAAGAGGTCCATCCCTTTTTTTCCCAATTTCCTCGAGTGTTCAAGAAACCAAAGTTCCGAGCAGATTAAAATTCCAAGCTTCGCTTCTCTGATGTGAATTACAGGAAGGCTGAGAGCATCTCTGTCGAACCAACTTTCTTCATAGAAATGATTTTCTTCCGGAAAATAATATTTGGCTCTCACCTTTTTGTGTCCATCCTTTTTGGTCCAAACACAAGCAACATTATAGAACTTTCCCTTCCGTAAAACGGGTTTCGTGTAAACAACACTCTCAGCTCCTAATTCCTCTATTTTTTTGATCCAAGATTGATGCTTACCAACATATTCGGCTTTTACATCGTCATCGACCTTTGGTGAATGAGCAATCCATTCTCCAAACGGAAGTTCAGGTAACAGGACGAGATCGCTTCTCTTTTTCTGAACATGTCGTGTCAACTTATCCCAGTCCTTTTTGAACCGTTTCTCTTTATCGCTCAGCTGGCATATCGTAATTCGCACAAAACAGGAGTTGATAAACAATTTCAGTTATCGGAATACAAGAATAGGGCTTGGACGCGAAAAATCGCAATATTTGACATCCGACATAATAATTCTCTAACGCTGGTCGAAGCCACGAAGAATAATCACTCCATCCAGACCGGGACTACCCAACATTAGGTAGGCAGTTCACAATCTGTCAAGTATAACTCCCAAAAGATGGTGAACTGAGGGGACTGAAGTCAATCTACATTTGAGAAAAAATTAGGACGATGAAGTGGCTGACAGCTTTTGCTATGGTGTTTGTGTTTACAGAACTATTTGGACAATCCGTTCGAGGGTTAATAACAGATGTAAACGGAGAACCTGTGGTAGGTGCAGTGGCTAAACCGGCTTCAGTGAATCAGCATGCCATTACCGATAAAAAAGGTATATTTAAAATCGACCATCTACCGACCGGTATCTATGAGATCGAATTCTCCAGTGTAGGATTTCAATCTGTTAAGAAAACCATTCATTGCAGAGATTCCAATACTGTCGTACTCGATATTTTGCTTGCCGAAAAAATCTACGACCTCCCCCCTGTGGTGGTAGAGAGTGTCACCATGACCGGAGGACTGGCGGGATTGCACAAGGCCATCGGTAGCGCTCACTACATAGGGCAAAAAGAAATTCAAAAGTTCTCCTACACAGATATTAACCGGACTTTACGTCAAATACCGGGAGTCAATATCCAGGAAGAAGATGGATATGGTCTGCGACCCAATATCGGTCTGCGGGCTACCGGATCGGAACGAAGCGCCAAAATTACTGTTATGGAAGACGGGATCCTG
Organism: Saprospiraceae bacterium; assembly: GCA_041628815.1. Classification (GTDB taxonomy): domain Bacteria; phylum Bacteroidota; class Bacteroidia; order Chitinophagales; family Saprospiraceae; genus JBFKOL01. The sequence continues at coordinate 2,876 of JBFKOL010000219.1, forward strand.
ATGGCTCCTGCTCCGTACTCGGCTCCCGCAGCTTACTATTTTCCCACAATCGGCCGAATGGAGTCCATCGAAATTATGAAAGGCAGTAGTCAGGTAAAGTATGGACCTTTTACCACCGGGGGCGCCATTAATCTCCTGTCTACCCCGATTCCTACTTCCTTCTCCGGCCATGCCGATTTTATTGCAGGTAGCGATGGGTACAAGATGCTTCACGCTAATCTTGGGAATGCACATAAGAACTTTGCCTACCTGGTGGAAACCATGCAGTACAGCGCTGACGGCTTCAAACAATTGGACGGGGGAGGCAACACGGGCTTCAACAAGGAAGACTATCTTGCTAAATTCCGGGTCCATACCAATTCGGAAGCGAAAATATACCAGTCCTTGACTTTCAAAATCGGACAGGCTAGGGAAACCTCAAACGAAACCTACCTGGGGCTTACCGATGAAGATTTTGTACAGAATCCATTGAGACGGTATAGTGCATCGCAAAAGGATCTTATGAAAACCAAACAACAGCAATTGGTACTAACCCATTTTGCCTCCTTGATGCCCGGACTCGACATCCACACCAATGCCTACAGTACGACTTTTGAAAGAAACTGGTATAAACTCGATAAGGTCGCAGGTACAAGCATAGCTGCGATCCTTGAAAAACCCGATGTCTACGAGGAAGAGCTTGAACTGATCAAGGGATTGTCGGATTCGTTCGATGCACTTGCGGTAAAAGCCAACAACCGCTCCTATTATGCCCGGGGTATTCAGACCAACATCATTGTACACAAAAAAACAGATGGGCTTAACCATAAGTTGGACTTGAGCTTGCGCTACCACCAGGATCAAATTGATCGATTCCAATGGGTCGATTCATACGATATGGAAAGTGGTCTTATGAAATTGCATCAAAACGGTATCGCAGGTACTGAAAGTAATCGGGTAGAAACGGCGGATGCGCTTTCTGCGTATATACAATACAAAGCAGAATGGAAGGGATGGACCATCGTACCGGGAATCCGGTACGAAAACATTACCGTACAGCGAGCAGATTATGGGAAAGAAGATCCGGCAAGGAACGGAACCAACCTGAAGATGCGATCCAATATGGTTTCCGCCTTTATACCAGGTTTGGGCTGGTCTTACCGGATCAATGATGCATACCACATCTTTGGTGGTGTACACAAAGGGTTTGCACCTCCGGGTTCGAAAGAAGGAACACTTCCTGAAAACAGCTGGAATTATGAATTGGGTTGGAAAATGCAGAGTGATCATTTTCAGACCCATATTCTGGGCTATTACAACGACTACAGCAACTTATTGGGTACCGATCTCGCAGCCACCGGTGGCACCGGGTCCCATGATCTTTTTAACGGTGGGGCGGCTACCGCATATGGTTTAGAGACTCAAGTTTCACTGGATCTGCTTGGTCACGGTAACAGCTTAAATCTAAAATTGCCACTTTCTGTGAATTACACGTATACATATGCATCTTTCGATAACTCTTTCGAGAGTGAATTTGATGCCTGGGGCTCTGTTCAAGCCGGAGACCTTCTGCCCTATGTCCCCAAACACCAGATAGGCTTTGGTATTTCTGCCGAACATGCGCGCTTCTTTGCTGACGTGAATGCCAAGTTCCATACTGCAATGCGAACCGTTGCCGGAAACAATGAAGACACTAATGTTCCGATGACTGACGATGCCTTCACCCTTGATCTGGCGCTGAACTACAGGTTGAACCCATCGGTCTCCGCATTCATCAATGTTAACAATGCCACCAACAATATTTACATTGTCTCCCGTCGCCCTGCCGGCGTGCGACCCAATCTACCCAGGACTTTCAATGTCGGCATCAAAGCAAATTTCTGAATCCTGCGATGACGTCATTGAAAAATAACGCCACCACTGTATGGCTACTTCTTTTTCTTCTTACTTGATTTTGCTTTGGGGTTGTACTTCAACGCAAGGTCAATCCAATAGTCCAACTGTTCATCCAGATCGATGCCCTCCGGACTCACGAATAAAAAGCCCCGCATAGGTCGACCCGTAAAATCCATCTGTCTCGCTCCAACATGATCCAGAGCTCTTGCCTCGTCATCGGGATCTATGCGAACCATTAGGTCGGTGGTGTGAACTCCTACGCACATTTTGTCATCAACCATGTAACAAAGCCCACCAAACATCTTTTTTTCGTCAAAAAGCACTTTTCGGGATTGAAAAGTCCTGCGGATCCTGTCAGCCAATTGTTCGTCGTAAGCCAAAAGAAAGGGTTTAAGATTTAAAATTGATGATTGCGGAATTATGAATTTAAAAAATATAGTGTGATATGAAGTTTTATCTGACAAGTTGTTCCATTTGATATGGCTATTGTCATGCCCATTTCAGTCAAAGATATTTGAATCAATGACTCTTCGACAACGTGTACCCCGTAACTTAATACCTGTCTATATCCGATATCTGATAGGTGATTGTAGATTGGTGGACGGATTTGTTTTCCCCGCAAACTGAAAGCCGGCACCTCGACAAACTGGCAACCGACAACTAACTCACCGACTCAAAAACGCGGAATACATCCATACCTGCTTTTCCTGCTCACGGATGTAATCGCTCATCTGGGCATTGGTGCCTTCATCGTTGATCTCGGCAGAAAGGTCCAAGATGACGCGTTGTTTGGTCAAAAGCGTTTTCAATGAATCCAAAATGTTGGCCACGGCATGATAGCCGTCGGATGTCTCAAGACTTTCAGCGATATGCGAAGTATTCAGGTATTCCGAAAACTGGTGTCCGGGTGTATGACCAAGGGTAAGAATGCGTTCTGCTACTTCATCAATTTTTACAAAAAGATCATTGTACAACTCCTCAAACTTAAGATGCAATTCAAAGAATTTATCTCCTTTGATATTCCAGTGATATCCTCGCACATTTTGATAAAAGACGGAATAGTTGGATAACAGGTCATTCAGAAGTTGGGCGAGTTTTTCGCTTTTTTGAATATCAAGACCTATCCTGTTCAATTGATCCATAGCTTGCATTTTAGTTGTTTTTCTTTTGACAATCTTAATAAGACAGTCTGAATTGGTCTTTCTAAATCGTATTTATTAAAGCCCCTCTGCCATCCATGCGTCAGATTTACTAACAACCAAAAGTGGGACTTGTTCACATGGCAATGAGCTCGTTCGAGTTCAGAGTGCCTGTACAATTGCCTCACAAAAAGAAGACATTTTTAGTGGGTCGAGTTGGCCATTGGTGCTGACGCCACTGCATACATCCACTCTTTATGATCTCACCATGGCAATGGCTTTTTTATATTCTGAGGATTTAGTCTGCCTGCAAAGAAAACAAGGGTATCCGATCCGTCGACCATCTTCCGGCTGATGTCCCAGTTGTACCTTGGTCCCGCACCCGCAGTTGCCTGACAGGAAGATCCGGGGTTACTTTATCTAGAAGCATGTAATCTACTTCGATTGACACAAACAGAGCTTCATCGATCGCACTTTCGTCCGTGATATGAAAGACCTGGAGAATTTTTACTACAGAAAGGGCATCTTTAATTTCGCGATAGACATGCGACGATACCCGGTCAACCAGTTGAGCTGTATTGGCCCCGGCCATATTCAACTGTCTGACGATGTCATCCCCTATCGTCCTACTCTTGAAAAGGAAAGTCATCACATCACCATTGACGCCCTCTATTAACCTTGCGATCTCTGCATCTGTCATAACCCCTGGACCACTGGTCATAGAGGACACAAAACCAAGGGCATTGACAATTTTCTCTGAGACTATGCGGACATCCAAAGCAGACGTCCTATAGCAATCCTCGATCTTAACAAGTGAATGCCTCACGGCGGTTTTTAAGGACCGATTTTTCAAATCTAAACTTAACATAATATGTCAAATGATAACATTACATTAGCATAGAATTCATATATGTATTTAACCAATTTGTTCATGATAATCCAAACCTATGAAAAGACTTTTACTAACCTGTAGCATTATTGCTACCGTGGCCATTACCGCTTTCACGCAGGTCACCACTTCGAGCATAACCGGTGTGGTCCGGGACAATGAAGGCGAACCAATGATAGGTGCTACAGTCAAAGCTACACACATTCCATCTGGTACTGTATACGGTGTCGTAACCCAATCGAACGGAAGGTATACGATTCCGAACATGCGCGTCGGCGGGCCCTATACGATTGAAGCAAGTTTTGTCGGTTTCAAGGTCGAACCCTACACGGAAGCCTTCCTTGCCCTCGGGGTACGCAGCACTTTCAATTTCGAAATGGAAGAGGGCGTATTGGGTGAAGAGGTCATCATCACCGGAGTTCTTGACCCGACCTTCAATACCGAACGCACCGGGGCTGAAACGGCGATCAGCCGAGATCTTCTTGACAATCTTCCTACCATTAGCAGGGCGGCTTCTGATTACACCAGGCTCAATACCATGGCCGCAGAGGGCGGATCTTTTGCTGGACGCAATGACCAATACAACAATTATTCACTCGATGGTAC
>JBFKOL010000220.1:0-7338 GCA_041628815.1 Saprospiraceae bacterium
AGCTGCGTGATCTTGCTTTGAACCGTTCCCGATGCCACGTTGACTAAAACTTTGCCAATGGCTGTGGTACCCCTTGAATCCCTGACCGTGTAAGGGAAAGCTGTCGTCCCTGTAAACCCTTTTGGAGGACGGTAGGTGATGGATTGAGAACCCGTGATCTCGGCCCTACCTGTGTAGACCGGTCCGACATCGACGATTTCAATAATGTGGTCGGTTTTGGCATCATTTGCCAGAACGTCAATGGTCCCGAAATTGTCACCAGGTGCAATGTAGAGATAGTCCCGCCCCGTATTGATTACCGACTTGACCACTTTAATTTCTACTTCGGTATACCACTTCTGTCCAAAATAATCCACGTACTCAACAGCAAACACCTGGGTGCCTTGAAATCCATCTTCCGGTTGAAATTTTGCAAAATAAATATCGTCATCACCAGCACCACTTTCAGTGCTGAGGATTCCGTTCTTATCTGTGTAGATGATGTTAAGGAATTCGGTGGAAGTGAAAGTCTGCGCCCATTGCTCACCTTCGACAACCGTGGCTTTAATCCTGTCAACATTTAATTGCTGCGCAAAGACACCAGTCCCAAGACCACAAATGATCCCCAACCCCAATATAATACGCAACATCACCTGATGCATGGACGATAGTCTTGGTTATTAGGCGCAATATACGCATTTTTACGAATCAAAACACTCATCACATTAATAAAAAAAATATATGTAAAGTTTTAATAATGTCTGACATAATGCGCAACTAGTAGAAACCCTAATGAAAGCAATCGAAGTCTTAAAAAAGCTATCGGCAACTCAAAGAAATCGCTTTAAAAAATTCTTGGAATCACCCTATTTCAACGTCAATTCTGACCTTGTGACCCTATTTATTGTTCTCGATTCCGATCTGAGACTGGACATCGATCCTGTCAAGGAAAAGGTGTGGAGTCGATGCATGACCAAAGTCCCATTCGACGACAAAAAGTGGAGAAAAATGCTGACCTCGCTGCTCAGCTTGCTGGAGCGTTTTGTGGCTGTAGAATCTCTCCAGGAAAACAAACTTCTTTTATCCAACATTGGCCTCCAGGGAGCTATACGCTTAGATATTCCGGCATTGATGTCCAATGCCTCAAAGCATTTCGAAAAATCGTTGGATCATTCCCCTAGGTATTCTGTCGACACCCAATGGCTCGAGGTGAATTATCTTAAAAACCGTCAGTACATCATTACCGATTTTGAGCGAAAACAGGAAGCCGACAAAAGTGAAGCTCACCGTGAAGATTTGCTGAAGCTTGATCGAGTCCTTGACCGTGCTTACCTGCAGGAAAAATTGCGCATAGCATGTGCTTTTGAGCATTATTCATTCGTCTACAACTTCGACGAAAACATTCATTTTGAAAAAGAGGTCCTCAAAATGGCCAATAAAATGGATGAAGGCGACCACGGCGTGAAAATCTACCAAAAAACACTTTCAGCGTACCGCACGACTTTCACACGCGATTTCATTAACCAACTTTTTTTACAGCTCCGGGATAATGCCCGCCATTTCAGCCTCAACGACTCCAAGGATATTTACATCAATTTGTTAAATCTGGTCATCCTGAAAGTTGGACGCGGCCATGAAGAGTACGAACGACTCCTTCTACAATTGTTTCAATTTGGGCTCAACAACAGCTTACTCCTGGAACAAGGAAAAATTTCTCCCAGCATTTACCGGAACATCGCATTCATTGCTGCTAAACTCAAAGAATACGATTGGGCTTTAGCGTTTGTCGAAAAGAACAAAGATGCATTGGAGGATAAATACAAGGAGACCGCCTACTCTTTCAACAGGGCACGCATTCTGCGCCAGATGGGTAAATACGACCTGGTCATCGAAACCTTGAGAAATGTAGAATACGAGGATATAACCTACAACCTTAATTCGAAACTCATCTTAATGATATCTTATTTCGAACTCGAAGAATATGCCGTCCTGGACTCTTTTATCAAAAGCTTCAAAGTATTTCTCAGGAGGAGAAGAAACATTCCTAAGGCCCGTAAAAATGCCTTCTATAGTTTTACTAAAGTTCTTCACAACATCATGAAGGCAGAGGAGCGCCTGGATGCCAAGCGCTTGAAGGCGGCAGCGGAGGACATCGCCGAAAACACTTCTATTCCCAACAGGGACTGGTTGAAAGAAAAAATAGAAGTAATGTCCCGCACTATAAAAATTCCAGTCGTCGAATAGGGCCGCGTCAATATTTATCAAGGCGTTTCGATGATCCGATTTCTGCCAAAGGTTTCATATTGTTACCTTCACAACCGGATAAAGCGTATGAACGGTATGGATCAAAAGACTCGTGATGTTGCTTCCAATCGATTTTGGCCGGTGACCTTGTACGTTTACACCACCCTGTCTTTTGTTCAGAAGGCGTAAGAAATGGGTAACAGGGAACAGTTCAAATTCAGCTTTGGCTATGTTTTTTCACTGATGAGAAGATACTCATCCGGTATAGCACTGATCATTGCACTCAACATCCTTTGGTCGCTGCTTCAGATTTGTATACCTTTTCTCACCAAGGCCCTTGTAGACCAGGGTATCGAGAACCGCGACAAGGAAATAGTAGTCCTCATACTCATATCTCAAATCCTCCTTTTCATTGGTATCACCATTGCTGACATCTACCGAAAATGGCTGTTGCGGCACATCGGGGTGAGGGTCAATCTTTTTCTTATCGTGAATTTTCTTAAAGGTATCATCCGGAAGCCTTTTACCTTTTTCAATGTCCATGAACAAGGCAATACCGTGCAACACTTCAATGATAATCTTCGGATTGAACAATTTCTGACCAACAATACATCGGACTTTTTCAATGCGCTCATCAAAATATTCATTTATGGCGTTTTGCTGTTCATATTTAGTGTCACATTGGGTTGGATCTTTGTTATTTTCAACGTCTTGCTGGCCATATGGGTCAGTTTGTGTATGGAGACCCGCGAGCATGTCGACGACCTGCGTTTCGAGGTGAGTGCCGAAGCCAGAACTGAATTGATGGAATTGTTTACGGGTATCATCGACCTTAAATCGTACAACCAGGAAAAAAACAGGATCAATCGCTGGGACCAGGTTCAATCCAGTTTCTCAAGCTTGCGACTCAATCTCATCCGGCTCAACCAGATCATCTTTTCGGTCATTAACGGTCTTGCAGAATTGCGAGATATTCTCATCATATTTTTTGCGGCTTGGGCGACCATTGATGGCACCATGACCCTGGGCACCCTGCTTGCAGTACAGTACATCCTGGGACAACTCAATGAGCCCGTCAACAAATTGATAGAATTTCTTCCTCAGTACCAGGATGCGAAATTGAGTCTTGACCGGATCAACAAGGCCATAACACTCGAAGATCCCGATGACGATATCGTCTATATTGATAATGTTCCCAGGTCTGCAGACATCCAGGTGGACAATGTCACCTATTCCTATTCACCGAACAAACCGGCGGTGAAAAACATAACGATGAACATACCTTTTGGAAAGTCAGTGGCCATCCTGGGTGAAAGTGGTAGCGGAAAATCCACACTCATGCGGTTAATGCTTAAATTGATCAGGGCAGACGATGGCGCCATTTCCATTGGTACTAAAAAACTGGACATCATCAGTTCTGAGCAATGGCTCAACCACTGTAGCGTCATTTTACAGGAAAGTCTCCTCTTTCATCGCAGTATTCTTTATAACATCACTTTTGAAAATGACGAAAGCAAAGTCGACAAAGAACGCATCTACCGATGCCTTGAAAAGTGCATGATACTTGATGTTGTCGAGTCCCTCCCTCAAGGGTTGTATGCGATGGTCGGAGCGGACCATGTCAACTTCAGTAAAGGACAGGCACAAAGGTTATTGCTGGCAAGGGCATTGTACAAGGATGTCGATTATTACTTTCTCGACGAGCCATTCAGTGCACTTGACAGAATTACGTACCGCAAAGTTTTTAAAAACCTGAGGGAAGAACTAAAAAACAAGACGCTTATCATCGTAACCCACAAAATGGAAGTGGCTATGAAAATGGATGTAATTTACCTGCTTGAGGAAGGAGAACTGGTCGAAAGCGGGACCCACGAGAGCCTCAGCACACTGGGCAACAGATATACCAAGATTTTCCTTTCAGACGAAGAGGACTAACACACTGCGATGAAGCTGAAGATAAAAGACTACATCATCGATAAGAACAGGCTCCCAAAAAGTCTCATCGTTCATGGGATCCTGTACATTGTTGTTGTACTTTTCCTGGCATTTTCTATCCTCTTCATCATTCCCATCCAGGAAAAAATAAGTGGGAACTTCGTCATTCATACTTTTGGCATTCCCGTAGATATCAAAACAAAACAGGAAGGACCCATCTTCCTAAAAGTAACAGATGGTGATCGCGTAGAAAAGGATGACCTGTTGGCTACCCAGGTATGGGACCTCGATACAGCAACTATTCGTCACCTGCACAGCTTGGTAAGAAAAGATTTCGATATCTCGACAGGCGAAGGATTAAAAGAACTAGAAGAATCTGCTAAAATGCTGCGACATGCCGACCTGCCTGAAATCCAGGGGCAGATCAACAAAATGATCAGCGCCATGACCCAATATCGCCTTCAACTTCAAGCGATTGACCCTACTCCTTTGATCGATAACCTGCAGCGAGAGATCGACAATCAATGGGCATCCTTGCCTCTCATTGATTCCCTTACGGACAATAAACGGGAAAAACTCGCCCTTGTCAGACAACGATTAGAGCGAGACAAACAACTCGTCCAGGAAGGAGCCCTGTCGCCACTGGAGTATTCGCAGACCGAGTCATCATTCATCGATGCAGAAGCTGAACAGCTGTCGACCAATATTGAAAGAAAAAATACAGAGCAAAGTATAAGTGAACTGGAATCCTCAGTCGCTGCCACTCTCGCTACTTACCGCAGCAGGAAGGCAGCCCTTTTGCTGGCTGTTGAAGCTGCAAGAAATGATTTTCTCGATTCTTACTACCGTTCATCACCCGACAAAATGATCTATGCCACCATCGGTGGAATCGTCACCAAAATGCCAGAAATCATCTCTGGCATGGAAATGAAATCCGAACAAACCATCATGACCATCGTTCCTGAGCAGGCAGAAGAAGCACCTGAATGTTACATGTATGTTGGGCTTCGTCGTGCCGGCGAGGTCAAAAAAGGCCAAATCGCCTACCTGGAGCTGTCCGAATACCAGCCTCGCGATTACGGTATGCTCGAAGCTACGGTTGACAAAATCAGCCCCGTTGCCAATTCTGAGAGATACCGCCTGGATCTCAAGCTAAATCTACCTCTGACCACCAATTTTGGAGTCGTCTTAGAGCCCAGGGCATCCTACAACGGCACCGGAGAAATCCTGACCAATCGAATGAGCATTTTTGAAAAAATTATAAATGAGTTGCGTTGGAGTGAAGCCCGTTTCGACAGGGTTCCTTCGCAAAACGTAGGTAGGTAAACTGGTCATCAGATGCGCTCGAAATAGCGGCGCCTTTCCCAGTCGCTGACAGAATTTCGATAGGCCCCATACTCTTTGGCATAGAAGTGACAGTAATGATTGATTACGTCATCTCCAAATGATGCTTTAGCCATTTCGCTATGGCGATAAAATGCCGTGGCCTCTTCCAGTGAATAGGCTATCCGGGGTAATCGGCCAGCTGCATAAACATCTCCTTCGAAAACATCCGGAGCTGCCAGGTTCTCATCCAGCCCGGCAATTCCACTGGCTAGAAGTCCTGCATAAGCCAGGTAAGGATTTACATCCGCTCCCGGTATGCGCGTTTCGATGCGCAGTGAACTACCCTCGCCAACGACCCTGAATCCAGCCGTCCTGTTATCGTGGCTCCAGGCAAGCCGGGTCGGAGCCCAACTGCCATCGACATATCTCTTATAGGAATTCACCGTTGGTGCAAAAAAAGGCAACACATCCGGGGCATAAGTCAGGCAGCCAGCCAGGAACTTTTTGAATATCTCAGAGCACCGAATAGGACCGAACTGTTCTTCCCCGGCAAAAACATTCCTGCCATCTTTCCAAAGGCTGATATGTATGTGACAACTGGACCCTGCCCTGTCGGAAAAAGGTTTGGCCATAAATGTCAGGGATAATCCACATTGTTCGGCTACCTCCTTTAGACAATGCTTAAACACCATATGCTGATCAGCCATATCTAACAGGGGTGCATAACGGACATTCAACTCGTGTTGTCCCAACCCCCATTCTCCCTTTGAATTTTCAACACATATGCCGCTTCTCTTCAAATGCTTTCGCGCCCGGGCCGTAAAATATTCCATCCTACTACCCTGCAAGATGTGGTAGTCCTCAAGATACCATCCGGTAGGTTCAAGGTTCTGATATCCCTTTTCCCAGGCTTCCCTGTACGTATCATTAAAGGTATAATATTCGAGTTCGGATGCGGCCTGTGCCTCGAAGCCCGTTTCTGCCAGTCTGTGAAGTTGTCTTTTTAATATCTGCCGGGGAGAGACCGGGACCGCCTTGTGCGTGTCTTGGTCTTCCAAGTCGCAGATGATCAGTGCAGTCCTGGACATCCAACTGAGTTTTCTGATGGTTGAGAAATCAGGAACGAGGTGGAAGTCTCCGTAACCGAGTTCCCAGTTGGCAAAGTCATAGCCGCCCACGGGCTCCATTTCCATATCAGTTGTCAGCAGGTAATTGCATGCATGTGTTCCTTTTTCACCGACCTCATCGATGAAGAAATCTGCCTCAAATCTCTTTCCCATCATTCTGCCATAGTGATCGGCAAAGGCAAGGATGACTGTTTCTATTTTCCCCTTTGAGACGGCCTCCGTCAGGGATGCCAGCGTATAAATTCCTTTGGGTGACTTTTTCATAGTGAAGGTTTTTCCGGTTCCAATCTATTTTTCCCGATGGTCCAGTACCACAACATGGGTACGAAAACAATACCAAAATAGATACAGGCCAGGATGGGATTGTAAATCGTAATGGAGATGAGTGCGATTACGGCGATAACGAGGGCCACAACCGGGGTGGCAGGATACATGGGCACCTTGAAAGGCCTCTCCATCTCTGGATTTTTTCGCCTCAGTACAATCAGGGAAATCATGGATATGATGTACAGTGTCAAGGCTCCAAAGCACGCAATGGTAATGATCTCCGCCGTTTTCCCGGTCAGCAGGGCTGCTATCCCGACCATCATATTGAAAATCAAGGCATTGGCAGGTGTTCTGAAGCGGCTATTTACACGGCCCAGGGCTGAGGGAGCCAAGCCGAGACGCCCAAATTCAAAAGTGGCTCGCCCCGCGGCCAGTATGATGCCATGAAAGGAGGCGATCA
>JBFKOL010000221.1:0-7327 GCA_041628815.1 Saprospiraceae bacterium
GGGGTGGATTTCTATGATTCTCTCTGACCATATCTCTCCTCCAAAGATTCTGCCGGCGGCACGTGCCACATCTTCAGATTTTCGCTCCCATAGCGTCGCCAGGATATTCCCGTTGGGCAAGACAGCCAGATCGTGGTGTGCATGACGGTCTTTATCTGCCAGAAAGAAGAACCATTTTCGATGCCCGTCCCAAGCAAAGATCTCTATGATGCCACCGCGGCCACCCGCATCAAAGGACCCTTCTACATTACCTGCCCGGATGAGGTCACCATTTTCTAAGAGGTACATACCATGACCCGTCTTGTATTCGCTCATCCAGGAATTAATCACATCACCACAATTGTCAATGAGATAGGTGACTTCATTATTGCCAAAAAGGGTATATCCGTCAAAAGCATCTTCGGTATTTAGTAAAGTACCCATAGTTACGATTTGTGCAGTGCACGGTATGGCGCACGTGGTACACCACATCAATACGCGAAAGATGTTTTTCCACGATAACACTAAGCACGCGAATACGTACAAGAATACACCGACCATCTACGCCGCAACCCCGTCAGAAAGTGAATCCGAGTCTTGCAAAGAAATAAGCTCCGTCAGAACCCATCTGTACCGAATCATTAAATCCTCCCTGGTCTGTCCAACCGTCGAACTGTGGCGTTGGATAAGCATTGAACAGGTTATTGGATCCCAGGGTCAACTTGAACGTATTCGATAACATGTAGCTGAGGCTCAAGTCCAGAATTCCTTTGGCATCATAAATATCGGTGGCAACGGCGAAAAGCGCATCTGCCTCGCCCTGGTTAGTCGCCGGTGAATCAACCCACTGAAAATCCTGTAAAGTCACTTTGCTGAAATGGGTCCAGTTGGCCATAGCTTCAAATTTTCCAGTTTGATAGACGGCGTTGAAACCAATCTTGTAATCGGGGGCTGCAGCTTCCAGGTAAGCCTGCGAGAACGGACCAAAAAAGATGAATTCATTCAGTCCTCCCGCCTTAATTTCTTTGATTTCCGTATCGTTGAAGTTAGCAGCTAATCCGAGCACTAGTGAGCTATTGCCCTCATTCATCAAATGACGGTAATTCAGCACGATATCCACACCTGTCGTTTTAGTGTCCACTCCATTGGCGAAAAATTGGGCGGCATCTGCTCCAACGCCGAGACTGGATGCATCGAAAATATCGGTCAGGATGATCCTGTCATCAACATTGATCAGGTAGCCGTCAATGGTCGCCGAGAATCCTCCTTGCTCATAGGTAAACCCCGCGGCGAAATTAAGGGCCGTCTCTTCCTGCAACTGTCCAATGCCGAACGATTTGGCTACCGTACTCGTATTGGCAGCCAGCAAAGTACGAAGTGATTCTCCAGCTACGATGTTGTTAAACAAAAGGTTATAGTGTATTTGGGTAAGCGACGGTGCCCTAAATCCGGATGACACAGAGGCCCTCAGAGCGAGTTGTTCAGATGCCTTCAGCCGTGAAGCAAGTTTAAAATTAAAAGTACTTCCGAAGTCGCTGTAGTTTTCAAATCGCGCGGCTCCTGCAATGAGGAATTGTTCCGTTGTATTCAATTCGACGTCTCCGTAAAACCCAAAATTGGACCTGCTGCGGTCTACTTCGTTGGCCGGGCTGTACCCCGGAAAACCTTGTGACCCGCCGGGGGGTTGCTGACCGAATTCATTGACAAAGGGTTCCTGTATTGAGGGGTTCGTGATAGGTATGCCATTCACGTCGTATATGGCATATGAGGCCGTCTCCCCGGCGAAAATCTCGAAATTCTCAGTTCGGTATTCAGCACCAAAGGCTACATTGAGCCCAGATGAGACATCATCAAAAAACCTCGAAAAATCGAGTGTAGTTACGTTCATCGCAAGGCTATGTCCACCTGCGTCGAACTCGGTGGGTGAAGCGGCGCCGAGGGAGGCATTGTTGGTACCTGTAATAAAATAGTGAAAGTTGTTTTTACCATAGGTATGGCTGAAGTCAGCGGTCCATCCATTATCGAGGTTATGCCGTATTCCTCCTGTCATCGAATTGTCAACGATGACAGAGGTGATGTGGGGCGTGAAGCCGTTGGGGTACAAGGAAGGAACCGACCTATCATCTCCATCGGGCCCCGGTGCACTTCGCGAAAAGGCAAAAGCATCAGTCTCGCGATTTCCACGACCTCCGAAGGCATAAAATTCTGTAAAATCAGACAATGGCATGGCGGTGTTGACCATAAATTGGAACTGGTCTGCCGCCGCGGTACCATATCCTTTTCGCCAACTAAAGCCTGGCCTCAGCGTCCGGTCTTTGGTGAGGTATTCAGCTGTAAAGTTGGCGAATCCGCCTTCGTCACCAAGATCGATTCCATAATTGAGATCGATTTTGGTGGTATTACCGTCAAAGCTGGCGTCGCCATCAGGATCAAGGACCCGCTGTTTACCATCTACATTAAAAAGCATATCCCCATACTCCTCTTCATATCCCGCACCAACGGCCGTGCTGTAGGCTCCATATGTAATGCCCCCTGTGACACCATCGGTACGGTCTTTCAAGACGATATTGATCACCCCGGCAATAGCATCCGAACCGTATTGGGCCGAGGCTCCATCGCGAAGTACCTCTACACGTTTGATAGCAGATGCTGGTATGGCATTCAGGTCGGTACCAGTGTTTCCTCTGCCTCGCGTCCCAAAGACGTTGACCAGTGATGACTGGTGGCGTCGCTTGCCATTGATCAATACAAGTGTCTGGTCAGGACCTAAACCCCTTAGTGAAGCTGGATCGATGTGGTCCGCACCATCCGAACCAGATTGTTTAGTGGCATTAAAAGAAGGTGCGGCGTACTGCAGTATCTGGTTGATTTCCACTTTCCCGGAAATATTGGCGATTTCGGCAACGTCGATCACATCAATGGCGACAGGAGAGTTGGTAGCTGTGCGGTTGTAGCTCCGCGAACCTACCACCTGGACCTCGCCAAGACTTATACCTTCTTCAAGAATGATTGTCACTCCTGTTTGTCCTGCCACATCGAACTCGACGGTCCTATAGCCAAGAAAGCTCACAATGATAGTTGCATCGGCGGATTTAACCCTGAGAAAAAACGTTCCGTTCTCATCTGTGATCGTTCCGTTGGTAGTACCTTTTTCGATAACGTTTGCTCCAAGAAGAGGGATGCCTTCAGCATCTGTGACATTTCCTGACACATTGTGCTGGGCAGCAGCGACAAACGACCAGGAAACGAATAAGGAAAACAATAGGGTCTTGAACATGGTTATGCTTTTTTGATTACTATTTGAATTTACGGAATCAAGGTCACATGACGTAATTGCAAGCGTAAATATTGAGAGTGTTGGAATCCTGTTTATGCCAAGAAATTCTTCTCAGTCTTTCTTTCGCTGACTTAATCCGGGACCTAAATCAGTAAAGCAAACGTTACCAACCATTTTTAATGCATATTGTGAAAGTCCAAAAATTGACGGAAAATGGAGGAAAGTGTCATGTTTTATAAGGAAGAAAGCATTAGGACCAAAAACCACTTATTTTAGTGTGTTCATTCAATTAGAAAAAAAAGTACTATGCCTTTAGCCATTGTTGCACTCGCCTTGTTGATTGGCTCAGTGCAATTACCAGATTATACAACAAGCGCTGATTATACAGGCACCTGGGAATTTCGAATTGATTTTCCGGAAGGCGCCTGGGTTGGTGCCATTATTCTTGAGAAAGAAGGTGATGGATATACCGGATACGCTGTCACCAACGAAAACTTTATGGATTGGCAGGAGGGACATAAATCCGACCTTATCGATTTGGTAATAGAGGGCAACAAGATGACTTTTAAGACAGCACCGTTCGGATATGCCGTGATAGTGGATGGAGAATTTGATGAAGAAGTATACCGTGCTAAGGTAGTCCTTGAGGGTTGGGAAATACCGTTGGTTGCCAAAAGAAAATTGTAAGTATCTTGGCCGATAGCGGCGGTTTTTTTGCAGCCTGAAGTGATTATTCCAAGTTGTCGCTCCCTACTCGGTTTTCAACGAATAGTTTTTCTCCTCTTCTGATGAAAGCTTGGCTATTTGTTCTGACTGAACAAAAACATTCCAAACAGACCACTGCCGGGCCTTGTCATCTGATCCCGCGGTTACCACACCTTGCCCATCTGGCAAAAAAGCTGCACTCTTCACAAAATCTTCGTGTCCAAGATAAGTCATGATGGCATAACCTTCAGTGCTCCACAAAACTGCGGTCTTATCGTCGCTGACTGTCAGAACATATTGGTCATCCGGAGAAAATATTGCCTTGTTCACCCAATCGCTGTGTCCATCAAATGCTTGTAGTTGTTTGCCTTCCAAGTTCCATAATTTAGCCGTCCGGTCGCCACTTCCAGTCACGATGTACTTTCCATCAGAAGAAAACTCAGCACTATTAACAAATCCTTCGTGACCATCGATCACCAGGATAGATTTTCCTTTTTTATTCCAGACAATGGCCTTCTGGTCTTCGCCTCCTGTGAGTACTCGTGAACCATCATTGGAAAAATTAACAGAATATACAGATCCCGAGTGATCCTCTAATCTAACAACCTGCTTTCCCGATGCATCCCATACAATGGCCGTTCCGTCTTTGGAGCCCGTAACAAAAGACTTCCCGTCAGGAGCGATAGCCACACTATTCACCCAATCGCTGTGCCCTGTAAACTGTTGGACCACGTTTCCATTCAAATCCCACAATATGGCTGTATTGTCCCTACTGCCCGTCATCAGGGTCTTTCCATTGTTGGCATAATCAACGCTGGTTATCCGGTCTGCATGACCGTTCAATCTATGAATCATCGTGCCATCTATATCCCATAGGACGGCCGTCGAATCCCTACTGCCCGTCACGATGAATTGACCGTCAGGAGACACATCCACAGCATATACATCACTTTTGTGTCCTGCATAGATGGCTTTTGCCGGATAACCCACGTTCCATAATTTGGCTTCACCGTCATAACTGCCGGTAACGAATTTTTGTCCATCCGGTGAGAATGCAACGGAATGTACCCAATCTTTATGTCCGTTAAATTTCCTGATCATTTGGCCTGATTTACTCCACAGCCGGGCTGCCTCGTCAACACTTCCAGTGAGGATATATTCTCCGTCGGGAGAAAATGCAGCCGATTGTACGGTGCCGTTGTGTCCCGGAAAAGTGACAAGTTCTGCTCCTTCGACAGACCATAATTTAGCAGTTTGATCCATGCTTCCTGTAGAGATATAACGGCCATCGGGGGAAAACATAACCGAATGTACAAAATGGTTGTGGCCTTCTAGCGTTCTTACCAAAGATCCGTCCCTACTCCACAACTTGGCGGTTCTGTCAAAGCTACCAGTCAGGATATATTGATCATCGGGAGAAAATGTGACGCTCTCAATGCTGCCGTTGTGCCCCGTAAATGACCTGAGCAAATCACCAGATATACTCCATAGCCTCGCCACTTTATTGCTCGTTCCGGTAAGAAGAAATGCACCATCGGAAGAAAACGATGCATCATTGACCCACCCATCATAATCTATATATTTTCTTATCACTTCTCCATTCAGGTTCCATAGCCTCGCAATACTGTCCTTGCTGCACGTAAGTACATTTTGTCCGTCGGGGGTAAAGATGGCATCTGTGACCCAATCTCTGTGCCCCGAAAACCGCATAATCTCATTGCCGTGAAGGTCCCATAAACGTGCCGTACTGTCATTGCTGCCTGTAAGGATGTATTCACCGCCAGGAGAAAAAGTGGCACTTGCTATAGCCCTGGAATGCCCACGAAAAGCCACCGAATAGAAATTTGTTTCGCTGTTCTTGTAAATATAGTTCAATGCTCCAGCAGATTGGGCTGTTGGCTTTATTGAGTAGGCAGCAGTTGCCAGGTGTAAGGCGATGGTATTATCCTCCGGATAGACCACTCTCGATTGTGCAGCCAATGCTATGGCTTTGGCTTCTTGCGCTTTGGCGACAGACCGTCTGTTTTCTCGTAAGGCCAGACTCCCGGCACCTATGGAAATGGCAGCAAGGATGAATCCGGCAAAGGCCCAAATAGTAGCCTGTCGGCGGCGTTTGCGCTCCTTTATGAGTTCAGCCTCCCTTTTCGCCTGCTCCTGTTGTTTTTCAAACTCGATTTTGCGTCGGCTCTCATCTATCATCTGTAGGTCTTCTTCCGACAAATCAATCTTATCCAGGTAAGGGCTGATAAAATTCAACTGTCGCTCGGTGAATAACTCACGCGCCTGACCGCCCAGGATACTTTGGCTTTTGATCAAACGTCTCACTTCAAGAAGAGCTATTTCTTCATTACTTCTTTTATTGGCTATCTGCTTGGCAAGTGAATCATGGGCTATTTCATAAAATCCATCTTGTTCAGCATGCTTCAGGATGCGAGCTCCTACAAACCCCTCTACCACCTCATCGATCAATTTCTGATCCATATCTGGTAAGCGCTCGTAGATTTTGTCTTTGGAGATAGGCTCCTTGGTGCCTTCCAGGGTCGCAAAAGGCGAAAGAATTTTCCAAATGATATCGACTGACATGGCCTCCCAGCGTTCGCTTAGAGATTTTTGAAGTAGGCTGGCTTGTTCTTCTAGAAAATCGCGCAATACGTTACCAATGCTGCCGATCTTAGATAAGTCGCTGGCAGCAAGTTCAGTTTCACTTGCACGTTTGGTGTCGTTGGTAACACCGAGATACAATTTGTCCAAAAATACTTGCAGGTAAGGCAATTCAATGGTGAGCGTTTTCTCCTTACCCTTGATTTTATCAAAGATCCCGGCTGCCAAGGCCTCCTCATCTCCTTTCTTGATGGTGACCAGGCTATCTTTACAATTAGCGACACCGTGGATTACCTGCTGCACTTTATCGAGATTCATCGGCTCTACCCGGAGTTTCTTGCGCATCAGCTGAGGTACTTCCTTTTCAAATTCATAGAGGTAGCCCAGGTATTCTTCACGGATGACTAAGATCATTTTAACTGGCTGGTCCACCTCGAGTATTTCCTTTACAGCTTGTATAAAGTTCTTTTGCTCTTTTTTTGACCCAAGCAGGAATAATTCCTCCAACTGATCAAAAATCAGGTAGATCGGTAAAAATGATTGCACATAGGCCGCTTTGATTTTCTTGCCAATATCCTGGATACCACTGCCGACGTTCTTTTTCTTTTTCTCCTCGTACTCCCCTGCCTCGACAAGAGCTTTGTTCAGAGAAACATTGATATTGGTGCCCCTTCGAATAAATAGAGACAACCAATCGTATGGTTTGAATTTGTTGGACAATCCACATTGAATCAGGCTGGTCTTGCCGGTGCCGGAGGCGCCGTA
>JBFKOL010000222.1:0-7242 GCA_041628815.1 Saprospiraceae bacterium
GACCAACATGCCTGACATAGCCGAAGCTCTCGGTATGAGCAGGGGCAATCTTGCTTACCACTTCAAGGATAAGGACGATATACTGACATACATCGCCGGAATGCTCAAGGATGACGTCGAGCAACAACGCGCTCAAAGAATGAGCATTCCTGCTTTCGCCAACCTCAAAATAGACCTGAAAGCCTATCACCATCTTCAAATGAAATATGCCTTCATCTTTGAGAACAATACGGTCCTGAAGCATCCGGCCATTGGAAAGATAATGCGAACCTGGGCAGAGCGTACGATCGAAGATAATCGAAAGGCATTTGCATTCGCCATAGAGCTGGGAAACATGAAGGCAGAACCCTACCCAGGCCTTTACCATCACCTGGCCGTATCGACGTGGATCCTCATCTATTATTGGCTGGCACAAAAAGATGTACGCGGTTTAACGAGTGGTGAAGACGCAGAAAAAATGGTGTGGAGTACGATCATTCCACATTTTACGAATAAGGGTTTGGAAAGTTTTACGACCTTTTATGGGAAAAAATATCTTGAAAAACTCGGCCCTGCATTCAACACAAATGAGGCGGATTTTATTCTGTTTTAAATAATTTGTTATTCGTGTAAACTGACCATATGACATCGAAATTTTTTAATGACCAACACCGACTCTTCAGGGAAGGACTCAGGGCTTTTATGCAGAAGGAGGTTGTACCTCATGTTGACAGGTGGGAGGAAACCGGGCAAATTGACCAGGAGATATGGAAAAAAATGGGTGATATGGGTTATTTCGGACTCAAGTATCCTGAAAATTATGGCGGACTTGATCTGGACATTTTTTACACCGTCATTTTCCTGGAAGAATTGCAACGAGTGCGTTCTGGTGGTTTTGCCGCCGCTATGTGGGCGCATGCCTACCTCGCAATGACTCATTTGAATGCTGAAGGAAGTCACGAAA
Organism: Saprospiraceae bacterium; assembly: GCA_041628815.1. Taxonomy (GTDB): domain Bacteria; phylum Bacteroidota; class Bacteroidia; order Chitinophagales; family Saprospiraceae; genus JBFKOL01. Next base: position 944 of record JBFKOL010000222.1, read on the forward strand.
TCAAGGAGGCATACTTAACACCGAGTATTGAAGGTAGCATGATAGGCTGTCTTTGCATTACAGAACCCTTTGGAGGTTCGGATGTCGCAGGTATAAGGACAACTGCCATCAAAGAAGGCGACGAATACATCATCAATGGTTCAAAGACGTTTATCACCAATGGCGTTTACAGTGACTACCTCATAGTGGCAGCCAAGACAAGACCCAGGGAACGCAACAGGGGCATGTCCATGTTCTTGATTGACAGGGATACGCCTGGTATCACTTCCAGCAAACTCAACAAACTGGGTTGGCGGGCTTCAGACACCGGAGAAATCGCATTCGACAATGTCCGCATACCTTCTGGCCATCTTTTGGGGCAGGAAAACGATGGCTTCTACTACATCATGCAGCATTTTGACCTGGAGAGACTGATTATGGGAATCAATGCACATGCCAGAGCTGAATTTGCCCTTGAGTATGTCCTGGATTACATGGATGAAAGGAAGGCTTTTGGGAAAAAATTAAATGAATTTCAGGCACTTAGACACAGGGTTGCTCAAATGAGTGCAGAAATTGAAATGGCCAAAATCTTTAATTACCATGTAGCCGAAAGTCTTGAAAAAGGAGACTATGTGGTCAAAGAGGCTACGATGTCTAAACTTGTGAGTACTGAAATGGCAGATCGCGTCATATACGATTGTCTCCAACTGCTTGGAGGGTATGGTTATATGGAAGATTATCCCCTGGCACGTCTCTTCCGGGATAGCCGTTTGGGACCAATAGGCGGAGGAACCTCTGAAATATTAAGAGAAATTCTTTCGAAGATCGTTATCGATAAGAAAATCTATAAACCTACCCTTAACAACGCCTGATGTCGAGCCACTCTCTTGATTTTAATATGAACGAGGACGCGATGAAACTGAGTCTTTCTCGCATGAGACGGCGGTTAGAAAGTATCCAATTAGGTGGTGGAAAGAAAAAAATCGACAAACAACATCAAAAAGGCAAGCTGACCGCCAGGGAGCGCATTGCATACCTGATTGACAAGAATTCAGACTTTTTGGAGTTGGGGGCTTTTGCAGGCTTTGGCATGTACGAAGATCACGGGGGATGTCCAGCAGGTGGCGTAGTGACAGGTATCGCAAAAATCTGTGGCCGCAGCACCATTATTGTCGCCAACGACGCCACCGTTAAAGCAGGTGCCTGGTTTCCCATTACCGGTAAAAAGAATCTCCGTGCCCAGGAAATAGCCATGGAAAACCACTTGCCCATCATCTATCTGGTGGATAGCGCAGGCGTATATCTTCCGATGCAGGACGAGATTTTTCCTGACAAAGAACATTTCGGCAGAATTTTCAGAAACAACGCGCGCATGTCTTCTATAGGCATACCGCAGATTGCGGCCATTATGGGAAGCTGTGTGGCAGGTGGTGCATACCTGCCGATTATGTCTGATGAGTCCCTAATCGTCGATGGCACAGGATCAATATTTCTGGCGGGTCCCTACCTTGTAAGGGCGGCCATCGGCGAAGATGTCGACAAAGAGACTTTGGGAGGTGCCAGGACACAGACAGAGCTCTCTGGTGTCGTGGATCACTTTTGTGCGAACGATACGGAATGTCTCGACAAGATCCGTGAATTGATGGAAGGCCTGGGGCCATTTGAACAAACAGGTTTCAATCGCACAGATCCTGCTCCTCCCGAGGTCCAAACGGAAACGGTATATGGGCTATTACCGTCGGATCGATCGAAACCCTACGATATGAGGAATATTTTGAAATGTATCGTTGACCAGGGCAGCATCTCGGAATACAAAAAAACCTACGGTAAAACATTGATATGCACCTATGCCCGAATCGATGGATGGTCTGTGGGTATCGTGGCCAACAATCGTAAAGTCGTAAAAAGCGCCAATGGAGAAATGCAATTTGGAGGCGTTATTTATTCCGACTCTGCCGACAAGGCAGCAAGATTCATCATGATTTGCAATCAAAAGAAAATACCGCTCGTATTCTTCCATGATGTTACTGGCTTCATGGTGGGAAGCCGTGCAGAACATGGTGGAATCATCAAGGATGGCGCTAAAATGGTCAACGCGGTAGCCAATTCCACCGTCCCGAAATTTTCGGTTGTCGTTGGTAACTCATATGGTGCCGGCAATTACGCCATGTGTGGCAAGGCGTATGACCCACGGCTGATTGTTGCCTGGCCTTCGGCAAAAATCGCTGTAATGGGTGGACAACAGGCAGCCAAGGTTCTATCGTCTATCCAAATTGCGTCCATGAAGGCCAAGGGGTTGGAAATCGATGAACAACAACAAAAAAAGCTTTTTGAAGAAATTGCCGATCGCTATGACGACCAAACATCACCGTATTATGCCGCGGCACGTTTGTGGGTGGATGCTATAATCGATCCCATAGAAACTCGGCAGGTCATTTCTGTGGGAATAGAGGCGGCCAATCACAGACCTGTTGATAGATTCAACACGGGCGTGATCCAAACCTAAAACATGCTAAAGATCATTGAATGTCCCAGGGATGCCATGCAGGGCATCAAAAACTTCATACCCACCGAGGTAAAGGCAGCCTACATCAATGCTCTTTTAAAAATTGGTTTTGACACCATTGACTTTGGAAGTTTTGTTTCTCCAAAGGCCATACCCCAGATGAGAGATACAGCAGATCTTCTATCGATGCTGGATTTAGAAAATACAGATACCGATTTACTCGCTATCGTGGCCAATCAACGCGGTGCTTTACAGGCTGCGTCATTTGACGAAATCACCTATGTTGGCTTTCCTTTTTCGATATCTGAGACTTTTCAAATGCGAAATACCAACTCTACCATCCAGGAATCCCTTTCCCGGATTGTCGATATTCAAAATATCTGTGGTAAATCCGGCAAACAACTGGTTGCCTATTTGTCTATGGGATTTGGAAATCCGTACGGAGATGAATGGAATGTCGAAATCGTTGAAAAGTGGACAAAAACACTACAAGAAATCGGTGTTTCGATCATCCAGCTTTCGGATACTATTGGCGTATCCACCCCCGACAGCATTGAATATCTTTTTAGCAGTCTCATCCCTTCCATGCCCGATGTAGAGTTTGGCGCACACCTGCATACGGCCCCATTATCATGGCGTAACAAGGTAGAAGCCGCATACAAAAGTGGCTGCCGCAGGTTCGACGGAGCCATAAAGGGATACGGGGGATGCCCTATGGCCCACGATGAACTGACCGGAAACATGCCCACCGAACTGATGATCGAGTACTTTGACGCCCTGGCAATTGACATGACTTTCAACAGGAAGAATTTGAGCCAGGCGATCAAAATTGCTGTTGACTTGTTCAATACATATCACTAGCGGAATATTGATCCTGTTCTCGCATTTTTTCAAGGAAGTAGGAACAAGCTTTCAGACGGTTTCATCAGAATGCCTTAACTTCATTGCAATTCGGATTTTTTGACCAAGGGTAAACCATTGCTATTGCGGTCGTAAAATCCTTAACTTTTGACTATGTTTTGTATGAGGCTACACGCGATTATTGGGTGTTTGACATTCTTCCATGTGCTTGGAGTTTCGCAGTCTAATTGGTCTTTATCTTATGTCGATGACGGAATAAAACCTGTCCTGGCAATCGATTCCGAAGACCGTGTCCATCTTGCATATATGTCAGAGACCAACCCAGGATTTGTCAAATATGCCTTGTTGCAAGACTCTACTTTTGCTATAGAAGTCGTCCAAAGTGGATACTTCTATGGACCACCGGATATAGCGGTGAACAGAAACAACGTACCAAACATCGTAGTACATGACCACAACCAGGAAGACGAAGTCCTATATTACCCTGGCGATGGTGAGTGGAGAGTAGATTACATATTACACGATGGCCATGACGGGTGGGATAATTCGCTGGTATTTGATTCACAAAGTGAGCCACACACCAGCAGTATAAATCCTGGCATAGGTGTGGAATACGCCGAAAAAAGAAATGGTATCTGGCGGAAAGAATCACTTTTGACAAGCGGTGCGGCTTATGGGTTTTCGACTTCCCTGGCTCTGGATAGTGACAACGATCCCAGCATTGCCTATTTTGCAAGTTCCTTAGGACTGCTGGAATACGCCGAACGCATCGGTTCTGTGTGGATAGCGGAAACCGTCGATACCCTGCCGGGTCAATTCCCTTCACTGGTGCTCGACAACAGCGGCCTTCCCCATATCGCATATTTTGTGCGGACCGGCGGTCAAAACGGTGTAATCAAGTACGCCCACAGAAGACAGGGAGCATGGCACGTCGAAACAGTGGATCAGTTGACTGGCGTACCAGCCAACAGTTCTCATACGCGCCGGGTCACCTCACTAAAGATGGATGCACAGCAAAATCTTCATATGACTTATGGTGACAGGCATGTCATCAAATATGCCATAAAAACGGATAGCGCCTGGTTGGTAGAAGAGGTCATCCGCTCTGATGACCTCGGAGGATTGGATTTTGCTTCTCAAACAGCCATGGGGTTGGACTCGGAAGGCAAGGTTCATTTGACCTTTTATGAAGATGGTACACCACTCGGAAAGATCATGTACGGCGTACGTCTGGGTATACCTGAAGAGGACAACGACAACGATGGATTTTTAGCAAGCGAAGATTGCAATGATAATGATCCTGCCATCAATCCGGACGCGGAAGAAATACCCAATAATGATGTAGATGAAAATTGCGATGGCATCATCATTATCATAGATGACGACCTCGACGGTTTCAACTCATCGGTCGACTGCGATGACAGTGATGCTTCAATCAACCCAGGTGCACAGGAGATACCCGGAAACAATGTAGATGAAAATTGCGACGGCATTATAGCAGGTTCCAATCTTGTCAGTGTCTCGGGACGTGTGGTGACGCGTTCAGGAGAAGGTATCGCCAATGTGGATGTGCTGCTGAATGAGGGAGGTCAAATCCGAATGACCATGACTGACATTAATGGACAATTTACTTTTTCTGAGGTCGATCCTTCTGCTGGATCCGCGCTGACATTCAACAAAGACGATTCACCCACCAACGGTTTGACAGGGGCAGATATCGTTTTAATGCGAACACATATTTTAGGTATAAGTACCCTTACCGACAATTTCCAACTCATGGCAGCAGACGCCAACGGCAATGGTAGCATATCAGGGGCAGATATCGTCGCTGTTAAAAATGTCATTCTGGGTTTCTGGACGGAATTTGCGAATAAGAATACATGGGAATTTTCACCTTCCATGCTCAACATCGATGATACCAATGCATCCAACGTCGTCATTACTGGCATCAAAACAGGTGACGTCAATGGTAATGCCGATCCGAAAAGATGAAAAATACAGAAGAAAAGATTCGATGAGAGCTATTAAATACTGCGTTGTACTTTTTGTTTGCGCCATGCTGGGATGGGCTAATTTTTCCAGTCCACCCAACGGCAGAACAGGTGCACCGGGGGAAACGACCTGTGCACAAGTGGGTTGCCACTCGTCTCCCAGTAACGATATCACCGGTGACATTGGCATCACAGGTCTCCCGGAGACCTTGACACCTAATGAAACTTATAACCTCCTAATATCACTAACTCCTCTATCGGGCGCACCGGTATTCGGTGGTTTTGAAATGACGGTTCTGAATGACCAGGAAGAGTTTACAGGTGCCTTTACCGAGACCGATGACAACACTACCTTGAGTAGCACCACGGGGCGTACCTATGTCAAACACAGTACCGCTAAAAGGTTCGATGGTTCAAATCCCCTCACCTACACCGTGGATTGGACCTCGCCATCCGAATTGACGACTACTGCCATCACATTTTACATCGCATCCAATTTTGCCAATGGAAATGGTACGAATTCTGGTGATCATATCACAACGGCCAATTTAACCATTGACATTCCAGAGTTTACGGATGAAGATGGCGACGGGTTCGACTCCTCAGTCGATTGTGACGACAGCGATGCATCTATCAACCCGGATGCAACCGAAATCCCTAACAACAATGTCGATGAGAACTGTGATGGCGAAATCCTGATTATTGACGAAGACAACGACGGTTTCAACTCCGACGAAGACTGTGACGACACAGATCCTTTCATCAACCCGGATGCAACCGAAATCCCTAACAACAATGTCGATGAGAACTGTGATGGCGAAATCCTGATTATCGACGAAGACAACGACGGTTTCAACTCCGACGAAGACTGCGACGACACAGATCCTCTCATCAACCCCGGTGCCACAGAAATACCCAATAACGAGGTCGACGAAGACTGCGATGGCACCGCACAGGTC
>JBFKOL010000223.1:0-7188 GCA_041628815.1 Saprospiraceae bacterium
CCCGTCCGCAGGCGGGCGCAACGTGACTGAGCGCTAGTGAAGATGACTGAACGATAGTGAAGGAAATTGCCGAAAGGCAATGTGTCGAAGGCCATTACGGCGGGAGTATTTTTACTCCTGATCGCCATTGGCAGCAGCACAGGTCCTTCTTGGTAAACCTTGGAATCAACAAGAAATGCATTGAAAATCGCACTTTAATGTCAATAAACCGATTAGAAATTATAATGAGGGGGGGTTACTTTTTTGGATCGATGCTAACCAATACCGATAATCAAACACTTATACCAATAAAACAGGGCTATTTGAAATTTAACCGGATACTAATGATGGTGAATTATAAATTCATATTAGTTTCTGCTCAATACGTAAGAAACTACGGCGACAGCGGTTGAAATGACGGAGAGGAGGGCTCCTTTCTTTCCATCCGTGCGCAATCCAACATTCAAAATCGTTTGCCTCTCTCTAAAGTCCGAGGGTTCAAGAATATCCAATCGCGCCGTGAGTCCTACGTGGTTTTTCCACATGATTCCCGCACCAAAACTGTAGCCGGCAAAACCATCCGGGAAACCACTATCAGCAAGAATGAATCCAGGAGACAAATCCACGTGGGCAATTTTGTGAAAATAATGACTGATCCTTGGACTGATGCCTATCTGAGAATGCCATCCGCCATTCAGATAGCCCCCTCCAAAAATATGACCGCCTACACCGAATTTATCCGATACTTTATACATCATTCCAAGGTTGGCCGAAATATCCACATGTCGATCCAGAGGGTCTCCGGAAATCCCAATGGGTTGGCTCACCGTATATTCCGTAAGCAGATAGACTTTACAATCTTCACACGAGTATTTGTCAATACTTATTTGCGCGCTGAGTTGTAACGAATAAGTGAAAAACAAAATCAAGAAAGACAAGACACATAAATAAAAGTTTTGGGGTCCTGGCAATGTTGATAACTTAAATCTCATATAATACAACTAAAATGAAGAGCTGTAGGTGTCGAGGCGGCTCTGAACACCTTCTACAACATTATTCATAACGAAGCAGAAAGGTGGAAGGTGCAGGCAATGCTGATGCATGAAAATAGAAAAACGTCTATGCTTGTTGTTGGGTTCTTTTAAGCCTCCAAAGGAAAATCAGTGCTATCACTGTTCCAATGATTATTTGAGGAATTCCATATTTAATAATTTCAATCGTGAACATATTGGCAGGCCTGTAGGAGTTCCTAAAAGCCTGAATATTCTGTTCGATGGCTTCTTGAGAATATTCCGCTTCTATTAGTTGTTGTGACCATGTTTCAGCGACATTATCAATCCACATGGGATCGGCGTACGTGGTATAGACATACATGTAAGTTTGGAAAATAAACCTCGACAAAAGGACAATGATCAGCACAACGCCCAAAGATTTATTGAAGTTAAAATTTTGCGGGTGCAATTTCGAAAACGAATGGATGCCCAGGGTTAAGAAAATGATGACAACGACATAATTTATGATGATGAACCACATGGATGTCCCCAGACCAAGCCATGTCAGGATTTGCGTTGCCAATACAAGCGCCAAACCCATATTTATTCCCCACTTGATGCCAACCTTTATCATAGGATAGTTTTGATTCAAAATAATTACGGGGTCGTCGTTCGAGAAGAGTTATCGACCAGCCATAGGATGATATAGACTAAAGCCGAGATATATATCCAATTTGGGAGTTTAATTGTCGCTTTAGACAATGTCTCTAACGCGGGAAACAATCAATTATTCGTTAATGTCAATCGTGAAAAGGCACATGGATAAGCTGTCCTCACATTATCAAATTGGGTCGTATGCATTCATTGAAAATTTGAGATTTTAAGTTTACTAAACGTTTCCAAACACACCAAACAGCAGAGCTAATTGTTTTTCAGGTTTTGTCCGAAAATGTTCGAGAATGTCCCTGATAAAGTCCACTTTTGAGGTGCCTGTCTTGCGGAATAGAATGTGATCCAAATGGGTACCATCCATGAAGTTGACACTCTTAACAACGTGCACCAAAATATCTAACTTGTGGTCATGAGAAAACTTATGCTTCTATTTGGTGCACTGTTTATTTTGTGCAGCCACGACATGTTCCTGAAAATGGACAGCTTCTTTGTTGAAGCGGGACAGCCTGCCAAAATTTTGCTTTATAATGGCACTTTTGATCAAAGCGACAATGTGATTACGCGTGACAGGATGATCGATGTCACTCTGGTGGGCAATGGCAAGCGGCAGATGCTGGATACCTCGATGTGGACGGAGGACGGAAATACAACTGTCCTGAATTTTACGTCAGGTGATCCCGGCACGTGGGTGGCGGGCGTGTCCACCCGGGCTCGCAACATCGAATTGTCCGCCGAGGACTTCAACAATTATTTGGAGCACGACGGGGTGCTCGATATGCTTGAGTTGAGGAGGGGTAACGGCACGATCGACAGCAATGCCGTAGAAAAGTATTCAAAACATGTGAAAGCCCTTTTCCAGGTGGGTGAAGTGAAGACCGAAGATTGGAAGACGCCGTTGGGATATCCCATCGAGTTCGTTCCGCGGTCCAATCCCTATGATCTTTATATCGGAGATGTGCTGGAAGTACAACTCCTTCGAGATGGGCGTCCATTGGGCAACCAACTGGTATATTCCGGATTTGCCGGAGGAGGACATAGCCATTCTCATGATGAGGAGAGTGAAGGGTCCGGTGATGAAGCACATCACCACGACGAGGTTGAAACTCGCACCGATGAAAATGGCCTGGCTGCGATTAAACTGAACCACGGCGGCCAATGGTATCTCAGGACGATACATATGGAATCGATCGATGAACCTGGCTTAACGCATGAGTCAAACTGGGCGACCTTGACCTTTGAAGTGGCAGGCGACGGCCACGGATTCTCTGATATTGCAACTATGTTGTTGACGGTTGGCGGAATATTGGCCTTTATCGGTTTGTTTATCTTTCTTAGAAAAAGAGGCTAATCCTCTGAATTAACCAGACCTCTCTTAGGTCATGAAAAAGCTTGGATTAAAACAGCTTTAGATGTTTACCTTTCTTAGGAAAAATCGAAAATCACTGGTTGAGTCCAATTCAGCAAATAAATACGTGCTCTATGCATTAGGAGAAATTGCGTTGGTGGTAGTTGGAATCTTGATTGCCCTTCAAATCAATAATTGGAACGAACAAAGAAAGACAAGGGCCAAAGAACGCCATGCTTTGCAGGAGGTCATTTCAGATCTGGATGTCAATATCGCTGCCTTAAAGAACATTTTATATAACGATGAGAACAGTATTGCACGCGGCATGAGGTCTTTGCGTTTAGTGATAACCCTTTTGGAAGAAAGGGTACCTGCTTCAGATTCCTTGGGGCATTATTTCAGGGACATCCACCATTATCCGGATTTGGATTTTAAATTGAGTGGTTATCAATCTTTGTTGTCGATGGGTATAGATATCGTTTCAGACCATGAAATCAGATCAGAGATCGGTAGGTTTTTTTCATTTACTCTTTCGGGAGTCGACAAAGCTTATCGTGAGGTAAGGGACGATTTCTATGACTATATGCTCGACTATATGCGCACGTTGTTTATCGTCCAATTGAAAAACAATAGTGTCAGTGAACTTACACCTATTGACTTCAGGGATTTAAGAGACAACCAGGAGTATGTCCAGTCCCTAAAGACCTATCTTTCCGTTTATGAATATTACCGCGAAAAGGTTCAAGGTGCACTCATAGAAGCAGAAAAGCTACAGGTTAAAATCTCGAATACATTGTGAGCTTATTCACTTGGCAAAGATAAGGTTGTATAGTATTGTCATTGAAAGAAAGACTCTTCTCGTACAGGGCCACAAACGATTTACGGTAATCAAATGGACCAAGATTGCATTCATTTTCTTCAATGGGCTTTACCAAGGCTTGATATGCGCTGGAAGGGTTTCAGGAAAGTACGGCGACAGGTTTGTAAGCGTATTCGGAAAAGGCAGCAGGCCCTAGGTCTCCAAAACTGGCAAGATTATCGTCAGTACCTCGAATCTCATTATGGAGAATGGGATGTGCTCGACGGTTTTTGCAGGATCACCATATCTCGGTTTTACCGCGACTTTTTACTTTTCGATTATTTGGGAGAGGTGGTTTTTCCCGTGTTAATGGATTCATTTTCCGGCATTGACAGATTGAATGGTATTTCCCTAGGCTGTGCCTCGGGAGAAGAGCCTTATACGCTGGCAATCATGTGGCAAGAATTGGTGGCTGCCAAGTTCCAGATGAAACGATTTCACATTACCGCAGTCGATATGGATGGTCATTTACTGCAACGGGCAAAAGAAGCAAAATATGAAACCTCCAGTCTGCGCGAATTGCCCGAGTTATGGATCGATAAGGCATTTATTAAAGACCACAGCCGGGTAATACTTAAGGATGCATACAAAGATTTGGTTGAATTTATTGAAGCAGACATTAGATCAGTTAAATTAGGGGGTCCCTATCACCTGGTTTGTTGTCGATATTTGGTGGCGACGTATTTTTCCGAACCGTTGCAGGTACAGATCTTTTCCAAGATTCGACGGGCAATGCCGAAGGGTGGGGTATTGGTGCTTGGATCACATGAAAAGGTTCCCGATGAAGTCAAAGGATTTGTCCAGGACAAAAATGTGCCTCAGGTATATTGGGCAGACTGAAAGGGCTAAATTAAGTCAATTAATAGGGCTATTGGCTGCCGGCGCAACCAAATTTGTCCTGGATTCGTCTTTGAACCAAGTTACCGGTCTATGAAGCCTAGAATTGGATGCCGAAAATGCATAAATCTATATCTCATTTTAATCTTCGTCGTATTATTAGCTGGTTCATCCTGTTCATTAAGCTCCTCAGATAAGAAAACACGGGACATGGAGAATCGAGCAATCATGGATAGCGGTATATTATCGTATGATGGCTTTCCGAACTGCTCCATTGGCTTTGACGACGAATTTCAATACATCGGCGGTGAAACTTTTCTTCTTTACAATGTGGCTCGATGTGAGATTCATTTGTTTGCTGATCTCGACACAACCGGCTACCTCGATAGGCTGTACTGGCTTCAATTCGAAGAATATCTGCCACGGAACCAACTGCCCTTTCCTCAGAATCTGAAGCCGTTTGGGAATAAGTACAACTATTCGGATGAACCCGAGAAGATTGAAATTGACCGTAGGCCATTCTATGCAAGGACCTATTTTATGAATATCGCTTTCACGGATGATGAGTTAAAGGCCGAATCCGGGCCCAGAGATTCGGATTTTGATCACGTCGCCCGCCTGTTTTACAGAAATGATATCGACCTGAATGGTGATGTTTTGGGCATGCGCATGGTGCACCTCGATCCCGCACGACGCAAAGAGTTGATGATTATCTACTACGAGAGGATGGGAAGAATTGGTTTGACGATGGAAGAACTGAAGAGTGCCGGAAAACAGTCAGACCTATGGCAAACGGCTTCTGAAAAACTCCGCGAAAGGGTACTTGCGAATATCTCGATAACTTTTAAATAATTTGGATACTACTTAATTCACTCTATAACAGGAAAGGATAAAGAGGATTGTCTTGAAGTGGATATTGCACCAGCAACTTCAGTAATTAGAGAGATTTATTACGCTCTCTGTCTTGGTTCTTCCTTCCTAAAAGGTAAAACGCTTAAATCAACACTAATCTATATCCCTCTCCGCGTGCAGTCATAATTTTGACGCTCTTTATCCTTTCCAATTTTTTGCGCTATATAAAAATAAAAACATCGAGTGTTCTACCCACATAATGTCCTTCATCACCCCAAACCTCACGAAGAATTACAGCGCGCGTTACTGTCAAGTTGGCTGATGCGTGCGACAAGGCAAGAAGCTCTGATTCTTTATGGGATAACGCGATTTTTTGATTTTCAAGGCACAGCGACATTCGCGCTTTATCAAATTGCGCAGAATCAAATCGAACAATTCTTAATTTCTGCCCTTTATCATCATCTGCCCCAGATGTATTTTTTTCCGGATTGAAATGGCAACCAGTCCCCCGAGCAGTACTAATGGAATGACGAGCATTGCTGGTTTTGACGCATGGTTGCTTTACCCGGTCTCAAGAGGACCGATGAAGGAACTGTTTGTCTGATCAATCAGGGTGATGTATAAGGTGTATTTACCTTCAGGCAATATACGCCCCTGGCATGCCACCTTGCCGGGAGGGAGAGCAGGGCTGACCTCGTAGCTGTGAACCACTTCATACGACGAATCCAGAATTGTCTCAACAAGGTAATGTGAAGACCATTCAGGCACCATAAAACGGCCCACCGTAGTTGGGCTTTTTGCAGGATCAAGATCCAATGATGATTCGAAATCGATCTGGTAACGTTCATTTTGCTTTTCAATGGGTAAAACCCGCGAAGTAAATTCATCGTGGTTTTTTAACACTTCATGGCCAATGGATCTCATGACCATCTTGATGCTTTTCTCCTTCAACGTCTCGATCATGTCACTATCAGCACTTGATGGAATAGATAGCAATGTACTGACAACAATGAGAGCCAGAATTTTAAGAGGTGTATGAGTGGTCATATTTAATACGATTGATCTGCCGGGCAATCTCTTGACGGTTGTGATCTTTTACATCAATTTTACATTAGTTTAGATAGATCATAACGACCAAGTATGGTTTGCCCATACCTTTATTGGACGCAGACCACTCGAGGATTATTTTTCTATTGCAAAGATTCAATCAATGATTCGAAATAAATATCCATTTATCTTAACGGCACTGTCTTTCCTGTTGGCGCCATTAGGGGCACATACGCAGAATGATTCGGCAAATGATTTCCATTACGCGGTCCACCGAATATATGCACCCATTTCACTGGCCAGTGATGCACTGCGTGAAGCGATGACGGTAGCCGACCTTAACCCCTATTTTAAAGAGTCGTGGATAAGGGAATATGTGTCTGTAGAAATGACTGCCCAACACAATACAATAGAAAGCAAAGCCTGGAGTAAGAACGGACTGCTCAGCCGCGAACAAAAAGACCTGATGACTTCCGCCGATACGGGATCCGAGATCTCGATAGTCGTCCGCTACATACCTGAAAACAGCTTGTCCCAAAATGATGCAAAGGAGTTTCCATTTTCATTCTCCATAACACCGGAAAACGAAGCTGTCCACCCGGGAG
>JBFKOL010000224.1:0-7178 GCA_041628815.1 Saprospiraceae bacterium
ATACAATTCCTCCAGGAACACGGTATCCCGTATGAGACCGGCTTAGGAGGAGGAACCGGCATCGTTGCCCATGTGGGTAACGGTGACAAGACCATTGCGCTCAGGGCTGACATCGATGCCCTACCTATCCAGGAAATAAATAATGTCCCTTACAAGTCTAAAATTGATGGTATAATGCATGCGTGTGGGCACGACGTTCATACCGCATCGCTGATGGGTGCGATACACATACTCAACGAGCTCAAAGACCAGTTGAGACATCAGGTCCGCTGTATTTTCCAGCCCGGAGAAGAAAAGCTGCCTGGCGGAGCTTCTTTAATGATAAAGGATGGTGCGATAGATGGGGTCAGGCACATCCTAGGCCAACATGTTCATCCTGACCTTCCGTCGGGCAAATTTGGCGTATGTGCCGGTTACTTTATGGCTTCAGCAGATGAACTTTTTTTCACCGTCTCGGGACGTGGAGGGCATGCTGCCAGACCCCAGGACCTAACGGATACCGTTCTCGCCTCAGCCGAATTCATACTTTCGTTGCAATCGATAGTCAGCAGGAACGCCGACCCAATGGTTGCATCGGTTTTGAGCATAGGTAAAGTAACGACAGAAGGAGGCGCTACCAATATCATACCTGACAGGGTACACCTCCAGGGAACGTTTCGGACCTTTGACGAATCGTGGCGGAAAAAAGTACATGATCTGATCTGGGAAAAAGCCTTAAGTATCGGCAGGGCTCATGGTGTCGACATCGATGTTAATATCAAGGTCGGATATCCCGCACTTCATAATGATGAAGACCTGACGTCAGAGGTAGAAAGACTTATGAAAACCTTTGTTGGACCGGAGAATGTCATTCAACTTTCGCCACGCATGACGGCTGAAGATTTTAGCTATTATTCGCACCGCATTCCTGCTTGTTTTTATCGCTTGGGTACTGGCTTCCCACCCGAGGAAAAGAGATCAGCTGCGGTTCATACGCCAGACTTCGATATCGACGAAGACGCCCTCAAACACAGCATCGGGATGATGGCCTGGCTCGCTATGAACGGATAAACCCTGAAATAGGAGAGGAGTATAGATTTCTCAAAAGATTAATGATCGCACTGAATTTTTATCGGGGCTTGGGAGGAACTTGCCGACAGTTGGAAACCTGTCGGCATTTACGCGATATCGAGGATATATGCATTGATCGATGCTACGGTCCTCTTTTGATTCATTTAGGCAAAGAATGTCCAAATAACGTATGACGATGTTGTCAAATGTATTCAAAGAAACCGGTGCTGCGGTTTTTCTTCACCTTGTTGCTGTCGTAGTATCTGCCGTTCATGGCGATATAGACTCCCGGTGCAAGCACCTGTGCAAAGGCCATGGCACTGCCAATGTTGAAAAACCCGTCTGAGGAAGTCCCAAAGGCATAGGGAATCATGGCACCGGTCAACACTATGGTCTTTCCTTTTATATCCTGCTTTTCGAGGTATCTTGCCGTCTGCGTCATCGTGTCAGTACCATGTGTGATGACGATATGCGGATGGGGAGTTTTAGTGCAGTTGTAGGCAATAATTTTTCGGTCTGCCTCAGTCATCTCCAGACTGTCAATCATCATCAATGTCTTTATATCCACCGGCACAACACATCTTCCTCGGTCAAGCATGTCTTTCATATGCGTATCCTTGAAATAAAGTTCACCGGTGATGTAATTATAATCCTTGTCGAAGGTGCCACCTGTGATGAATATCTGGATGGTTTCAAGATCCGATTGCTTCATTGTTCTGCGATTGTCCGGCAAGATATTTAATCTGAAGGATTCGGCTGCGTCATGCCGGACCAGTAGTAAAGTGGAAAGCTAAAAGTTCTTCGGGATTTTGTTGGTTCTTGTCATGCTTTATCATTGTATCCATGCACTTGACACTTCTAAGGCTTTATGCATTTATCTCCGTGTCTGGCACTTGCCAAGAGCATGTCAGATGAAGCCACCCCCGTGTCACTCATTTGTGGTCCCGATATAATTGATTTATTTTGGACATACAGCACAGTATGCTTACAGCTTCCACACACTGAGACCGTTTCCTAATATTTGAATTAAAAAAGCCCTGAATGAAAGCCATCAATAAAAGACGCAGGAACTTTCTAAAATTATTGTCCTTGGGAGCACTTGTGCCAGGCCATGTGCTCAAAGGGTTCGAAAAACGATCAACCATTGACTTCGATGCATCTTTTGGTTCAAGAGATATCTCAGAAGATGGTTGGCAGGATAACGTAATTGATAAGCTCTACGATAAAGCGGTAGTTATAGATGGGTTGCTTATACCACGAGGATGGAATCAGGACTCCTTCAAGGCACTGGACCGATCCGGTTATACGGGTTTCAATGCCTCATTGCCATCGAGAAATTTGAAGATTGCCCTTGAAGCTATGTCGGAATGGACGCAGCGCATCAAGGATCATTCAGACAGGCTTATACACGCCACAACGACGGACGATTTCGTGAACGCAAAAAAGGAAAAGAAAGTGGCTGTGATGTATGGCTTTCAAAATGCCACGATGATAGAAGGGTCTACAGACAACATCGATATTCTGTATAAGGCGGGTGCCCGTTGGATTCAATTGACCTATAACGAAAGAAATTTATTGGGAGACGGATGCACGGAGCGTACCAATGCCGGATTATCAGACTTCGGCATCGAAGCTGTAGAGCGCATGAACGAACTTGGAATCATCATTGATTTATCCCATTGTGGACGCCAGACCACCATGGATGGCATCAAATTCAGTAAGTCGGGGGCTACCTTCAATCATACCATGTGCGAAACTTTGTACAAAAATCATCCGCGGTCAAAGACAGATCAAGAAATCAAGGCGATGGCAGACAAAGGCGGCGTAATGGGCATTATTTGTCTTGGATATATGATTGGACCAGATCCCGGAGGAGAGACTACTTTGGAAACCTATGTCGATCACATAGATCATGCGGTCAAAGTTGCTGGAATCGACCATGTCGGATTGGCCGCTGATTTTCCAATTCAAGGCCTGAAAGCAAATGGAGCGACCCGTGAAAATTGGTATGTGCCACGCTTGACAAGATTCAAGCCTTCGTATCAAGTGAGATGGCCACCATGGATCCCTGAACTCGACGGTATCGATCGATACAGACATGTTGCTAGGCTGTTGTATAAAAGAGGTTACCGTACAGATGAAATAGAAAAAATACTGGGTAAAAACTGGTTGAGGTATTATGCACAAATCCTTAAAGCGTAGGAACAATCATTCGCTATAAAATCAAGACTTTAATGAGGCAAGCAGTATGTTTTTTATTCCTGTTTCCCGCACTTGTCCTAAATGCGCAAGCTGATGAATTTTTCACCAGTGGAAGACTGATATTCGGGACTCATAAGGAGCGCACTGCATCAATCGGAGTAGGAGATATTGACCAGGATGGAGACCTGGATGTACTCATTGCAAATGGCAGGCACTGGCCAGGACAAAATCGAATTTTTTTCAACAATGGCATGGGGATCTTTACCGTATCCAAGGACCTGGGCGAAGAAAAAGAGACCAGTTATGCCACTGAATTGGCGGATTTTGACAACGATGGAGACCTGGATGTAGCCGTCGGCAATGACATGGCTCCCAACTACATTTTTTCCAATGATGGGAGCGGGAATTTTATCAGGGCAGATATTTTTGGAAAAAAGTATGACCGAACGAGGAATATTGTGACATCCGATATCGACCATGATGGCGACATCGACATTCTTATCTGCAATAGACGAAGCCAGAATGAAATATGTATAAATGACGGCTCCGGCAAGTTTACAAGATCAATAGGATTTGGATCCCAAGACGATGCCACCATTGACGTTGAAGTGGCTGACATGGATGGCGACGGGGACAACGACCTTATCCTGGCCAATCGAGATGAACAACAGAATTTTGTTTACCTGAATGATGGTGCATTGAACTTTACTGAAAAAATCCCCTTTGGAAGTGGTGCTGATAATACACGGTCTGTGGCGGTAGCCGACTTGAATAAGGATGGATACCTGGATATTGTAACAGCCAATATCGGTGCTCCAAATTGTATCTATTATGGGGACGAGAAACTGACATTTACCAGGTTTCAACAATTTGATGCCCAATCAGACAATTCCTATGCCATTTCAACCGCTGATCTGAATGCTGATGGATTATTGGATATAGTCATTGGGAATTATGGCCAGCCCAATGCTGTGTTTATCAATGAAAATAAGGATTTAGTTTGGAAGAGAATACAGCTGGGCGATATGGGATTCAATACCTATGATATCACTACCGCAGACCTTAATGGCGACGGGAAGTTGGATATTATTGAGAGCAATTCGGATGAAATCAACCTCTATTATTTTAATCGACACGAATAAATATTCCCAAGATGAATAGGACTAAAAACAATGGCTCAATGCGAGGCAGATGTTTCAGGTTTGCCTATTTGATGGGAATGCTTGCCCTGTTTTTCGTAGTTGATTGCACTGCGCCTTTAAGGACGTGGGAGCATATAAATGAAGAAGGGACATTTTTGGTTTATCGAAGACAATCATTGATTGGAATGGAGAATTATACAATCACCTCCGACAAAGAATCCATTGTGGTGAATTCGCTTCAGGGTGAAAATGAAAGGGGAAGAATTTCAGGTGTCAATGCGGAATTACGTCTTAATATGGATTTATCTCCTTCCTATTATGTGAATCAACGAATAGCCGGCGAGGACACTACCCATATTTTCAAAATGAAAATTGACGGTGATACGGTTGCTGTATGGGAGAAACATTTCGATGTTGTCAAATTATTAAAACCGGAAGATTTTTTCCCTTTGCACAGCAATATTCCTGCGGCAATGGAAATGATGCTTTATCAGTACTACTTTAAGAAAAAGCGTTCTGTCCAGTTACCGGCCGTGCCGCGTGGAGAGATTTCCGTCTTAAACAAAGGGCAGGATGTTGTCTTGGTGGGGGGGAGACGAAAGAAATTAGACAGATACGTGGTGGAGGGAATCAACTGGGGAGGTCGCACCGTTTGGCTCGATGAAGACCGAAATCTCATTGCCATTGTCAAAGCCAATACGCAGATAAGAGAAATCATTAGAAAGGGTTACGAGGAAGCATTGCCGGTATTCATCGAAGGCAATGTCGAGGAACAAATGAATCAGCTCAAGGCGTACACGAAAGCATTAAAGAGTGAAGAGTACCCCACCACAGTTTTGCGGGGCGCCGATATCATTGATGGAGTGCGTGACATCACTCTAAAAAACATGGCGGTGGTAGTAAAAAACGGAAAAATTGCCGCCATCGAAAGCAACGAGACTTTTGATGTGCCAAGCGATGCCAAGGTCATTGATGTTTCAGGCAAGACTTTGATTCCCGGATTATGGGATATGCATGCCCATGCGAACCAGGTCCAGTGGGCGCCGGCTTATTTAGCCGGAGGAGTTACTACCTTTCGGGATAATGGCAATGAGGTTGAGTTTGCAACCGCCTTTCGAGATGCCATAGACAAAGATGGGATGATGGGCCCTGATATTCTCCTTGCGGGAATGACTGATGGGCTGGGAGACAAAGGTAATGGAGCGATAAGGGCAACATCAGTCACACAAGCCGAAGAAGTTGTGGACATGTACTTCGCCAATGGATACAAACAGATCAAGATCTATAATTCCATAGAAGAGCCCATATTGGAGGTCCTGTCGAAAGAAGCCCATGATCGCGGGATGACGGTCACCGGGCATGTGCCTCACAGCGTTTCGAGTGCGATCAAAGCTGTCGAGCTCGGTATGGATCAATTAAGTCATGCCCGGGTAATATTCTCCCTTCTTTTTCCGGAAAAGACATCAGAACATCTCGCAAAGCTTGAGCTATCAGCGATCAATGCTGACCGGATTGATAGGGCCACTGCTTTTTTACTTGATCATAAAACGGTTTTGGACCCAACCATAAACATCAATATTATTCGAAGCATTCCCTGGGATACACCGATAGAAGAGATTGAACCTGGTGCGGATAGAATTGCCTATGAATTGTGGGAAGGCAAAAGATTCAGAAGAGGTGTCAGCACGGAGCAAGCCATTGATGCAAAAGAGCGGTACATGCGGATCATGGAGATAGTCGGTGAATTTCATCGCGCCGGCGTGCCGATAGTTGCAGGAACCGATAATATTATACCCGTTTTCTCGCTTTACCAAGAAATCGAAGCCTATCACGACTTGGCCGGAATGACGCCACTGGAATCCATACAATCGGCCACCATAGTGCCGGCCATGGCAATGGGAATGGAAGCCAAAACGGGAACTTTAGAAATGGGGAAGGAGGCGGATATCGCGATCCTGGATAAAAACCCCCTACAGGATATCTGTAATATTCGAACCGTTACTGCTGTCATGTCCAATGGTAACTACTATGAAAGTCGTCCACTATGGGAGGCGGTAGACTTTATACCTGACAGATGATGATTGCAAAATTGTGCCCAAATCTCAAAAATTAAAATAACCCAGATAAAATTTTTAGTCCATGCAAAAATTGCTAATAACCTTGCTGATGTTGACGGTCTTCTCAACTGCTTGCCATAAAACTGACGGCCCCGAGCCAGGATACGATCCGGAATCCAAACTCAAAGAACTGGGAATCACGCTGCCCAGTCCGCCTCAGCCGGTAGCAAATTATGTAAATGGAGTACAATCTGGAAATCTGATCTTTTTAGCAGGAAAAGGCCCGAGGTATGCCGATGGTACAGAAATTACCGGAAAACTGGGTGAGGATGTTTCGATAGAAAGGGGCTATGAGGGAGCTCGTTTGACAGCCATTAATCAACTATCTGTTTTGAAAGCCATGTTAGGTGACCTTCGACGGGTCAAAAGGATTGTAAAGGTATTGGGTATGGTCAATTCAGATCCTGATTTCATTAATCAGCCCAGCGTCGTCAATGGTTTTTCAGATTTGATGGTAGAAGTTTTTGGTGAAAGAGGAAAGCATGCACGTGCAGCTGTCGGCATGAATTCCTTACCCCGGGGCCAGGCAGTTGAGATCGAAATGGTCGTAGAGATTTATGATTAACTCAAAAAAGGGAGGGGAGATGCAGTCGGGCTTACGCACACCCATATCATATTGTATAAATTCAGTTTCAATTATTTTCAACAAGACGTACGAATTGGGTAT
>JBFKOL010000225.1:0-7170 GCA_041628815.1 Saprospiraceae bacterium
ATGCCTCATCGTGTATGAAGCAGGATACCCAGAGGATCAATGAGATTTTGGTGACAGCAACAAGGATTACGTCAGAAAAAGCGGTAACCTTTCAAACCATTGGTCAGGAGGAAATTGAGGCAACGTACTTTGGTCAAGATCCCTCTGTACTCATACAGAGCTTATCACCTTCCGTTGTTTCATTCAGCGATGCAGGAACGGATATCGGCAATTATGTCCAATTCAGGATGCGGGGCATGGACCAGACTCGAATCAACACCTCACTAAACGGCGTGCCACTCAACGACATGATTGACCAGGGAGTCTTTTTCTCCAATTTCAGCGATTTCGGGGGAGCCATCGGACGCATACAACTGCAGCGCGGTGTGGGTTTGACAAATGGAGGCATAAGCGCCTATGCGGGCGCCCTGTCGTTCTCTTCTCCGGATGTTTTCGGCGACCGCCAGGGCGGGAAAGTCAATTTGATAGCCGGTTCCTTTGATACTCGACGAATCGCAGCACAATACCACACCGGGCTGAATGATAACGGATCCGGCTTTTATGCACGGATGTCGCGTACCATTACCGGTGGCTACAAGCGGCATTCAGGATCTGATGCATACTCCATCTTTGCGACGGGTGGATATAGCGGAGAAAACGACGTGTTGCTCATCTCTCTTTTCGGTGGAAAGACACAGAATGATCAGTCGTATCTTCCTGTCCTCCTCAGCGATATCAACGCCGACCCCCGAACCAATTACAATCATCCTAATGATACCGACGACTTCGAACAAGAGATGGTACAAATACGATACGGTCGCGCCCTGTCGCCAGAATGGTCAACTACACAAACGCTTTACTATGGTGGTGCACGGGGTATCTTTCCTTTTGGGCTTGACGATACCACCCAACTCCTTTTCGGTATAGACAACAATCACTTTGGGGCTATTTCAGAGTGGAAGTTTACCGGGGGAAGGTGGAACATGAATGCGGGTCTGCACGGATATACCTTTAATAGGGAAAACAAAAACTATACGGCTCCTAACATTTCAAGGCCTGACTACGCCGACGAAACCACGAAAAATGAAGTGGCCTTATTTGCACAGACGACTTACTCCCTGGAGCGATTTGATTTGCAGATGGACATACAAATGAGGCATATAGCCTTAAACTTTGCTGCAGATGAAATACTGTCTTTTGGTGGCCCTGTACCAGCAGGTAAATTGATGCATTCTCGGAAATGGACCTTTTTCAATCCCCGAATCGGATTACACTATAGGATAGCCACCAATAATAGCCTCTATGCATCTTGGGGAAAGACCAGCCGCGAACCCACCAGAACCGACATTTTACAGGGAGATGGCTCGTCGATCAACGAATTCAACTTGGCAAGTGTTTTGGATGATGGCATAGTAATGTCTGAATCGGCCCACGATTTCGAGCTGGGGCTAAGATCTTCATGGAAGCATTTTAACCTCGATATCAACTTTTTCCATATGTACTTCGACCAGGAAATTTCTCAGGTGGGGGCTCTTGCTGCGAATTCTTATGTCCCATTGCGCCAAAATATTCCTGAGAGTCGAAGAACGGGTATGGAACTATTGGCTGAATGGTTCCTTTCAACAAGCTGGTCGATAGGTACAAAACTCGCTTTTCTAGATACACGAGTTTCCCGCTTCGAAACAACATCGGGAAGTTTTGTCGATGTAGAGCACATTTTCGCACCCAAATGGATGATTTCTAATCGGCTGGCATACAGGATCAGCAGTGGTTCCGAAGTACAAGTCTCCTCACGTTACCTTGGCGAATCTTTCATGGAATTGTCGAACGATCCGGAATTCGTCATTCCAGAATCATTCGTCATCGACCTGGGTTTGACGATGGAATTGTATCACTCGCTCCATCTAAGGTTCCTGTTCAACAATGTCTTCGATGAATTGTACTTTACCGACGGCGCACCTGTGGATCTCGATTTTGACGGTCTGAGCGAAGGTCCTGGTTACAGGATACAGCCTCCACGTAATATCCAAATTGGCTTATCCTTGGACTTTTAAGTTTGTCCTGGGAGATCTTCACCCTGAGATCCATTTATAGATCAATTGCCGGACCGGAGAGATTTCCTGTAACCCGCATTGATCCCGAGAGCAACGGCAAAACACAGTGCAATCCAGAGTTGAGCGGGAGCCGTGGATTTCGACTCAGAGATAAAACCGGTCCATAGGATCAAACCCAATTGCAAAAGGGTCAACAACAATACTGCTTGCTTCCGCCCATATAACGAAATTTTAGAAGTCGTCCAGCCCGCCAGGAAGGCTGCGACAAAAGTATATCCAACCCTGGCTAACAGGAAAAAAGGTTGATTTCTTATTGCTATATATCGTTCTCCGTCCTCCCCAATTCCTACGGGCGAACGTGCTGAAATTGCACCAAATACAATGTGATCCATGGCATTACAGACCACGGCTATGATGACCATACCAGCAACTACTCCTATCATCAAGGGTCCATAGTTTTTCACGGGACCAAGTTATCATCTTGAAAAGATTTCCTTCTTAAAATCCAGGCAGATATAATGGCCACGATCAGACCTACAGGAAAAATTTCCATAAAAGTAATACCCGCCATGACCCAAGGATTTTTATACATATCATTGAAACTTTCCAGTCGACTGACTTCGCGTTGAAATGCCTCTCCTGATATCCCCTTTTCTGTGAGGACTTGCTTCTGAAACTCTAAATATTCGTCGGCGAAGTCAGGCATGAAATTGGGATAATAAATCATCCAGCCGACAACATACAATATCGATGCCACCAGGACCACTATCATGCCGCTCATAAAAGCATCCTTAAAAGAGATCAATCCATTCCTGTGCCTGTCGCGGTAGGATTTGATACCAAAAAACACCGTCGTCAGGGCCAGTACCATTGTGGCGTAGCCAAGAAGTCGTCCATGATCAAAATTCATCTCTGCGGGATCAGTGCCAAGCACAAAGCCTGATAAAAAAAAGCTGACAGCGACGATGATTCCACCCAGTAAACCATAATTGAAGAGCACTTGCCTGTTGTTTATCATTGTGTTTTAAGCTTATTTGGCAGTCTTGCCCCCGTAGATACGGGTAAAAAAGGCCATCATTGGCTTCCTATAATTCGACTTTGTCACCTTCCGGATCGAGTATATGGACAAAGCTCCATTTCCTTTTGAAGTTTGCCTTCATTCGAAAGTATGAATTCTACACATTCCCCCGATTGGCTATCAAACCAAATGCATAGCACGAGCCTTGCTCACAGCTTGCGTCCTTCGGTTTACATCCAGTTTGGAATATAGATTGGAGATATGGGTTTTCACCGTATTTACTGAGACGTACATCCTGTCGGCTATTTCCTGGTTGGTCAAACCCTCGGACATCAAACGCAATACATCCAGTTCTCGCTGACTGAGGTCATGGGAAACGGGTCTCTGCTCACTACCTATACTTTCATGCCCTCCAAAAATCGAATATCCAATGAACAAGCCAACACCCAGAAAAAGTAGTGCAATAATGAATCCGTACCATCTAACATCCATTTGATGGACGATGGCCTTGTAGTTAATTACTTCCAGAAATACAAACAAAGCTGCCATCAAGAATCCATAAAACAGAAGAATCGATTTACCTCTTAAATTCATCATTCTTTAATAACATGTTGCCCTGGTTTCCTGGATTCAGTCCCAATAAATCCTGTTAAGCTGTCACCCAGTTTCATTCGCATTTGGCTTGCGTATACCATGAGGCTGTCAACAATATTTTGGTTTTCTTCTGCCAAGTCATATCGTTCGCCTGGATCTTTTGACAAGTCGTATAATTCCGGTTTCGCTATGGAGACGTATTGGTAAGGTATCGGAAGTCCATCGGTTCTGCCTGCAGTGCCTTCCCCAAGCGTCCTGAATGAATGCGGTAATATCAGTTTATAATTCCCCACGCGCAATGCCTGCAACTCATTGGTATGGTAATAAAAATAGTACGCTTCCTGGGGACTCTCCGTCGTTTGGTTGTTGAGAACATCCCAAACGTTCACCCCGTCTATGGGGTTCGCCGGCATCGGGGCACCGGTGATGGTTGCAATGGTTGGCATAATGTCAATATTCATCACAGGTGTATTGATGACCTTTCCCTTAGAAAATTTGGATGGATAACGCATGATACATGGGACCCTTACACCCCCTTCCCATACAGTACCTTTGCCTTCCCTTAGGGGTCCGGCCTGGCCTGAATGAGCCCCGTATGAAAGCCAGGGACCATTATCTGAAGCAAAAATGATCCAGGTTTTATCGGTCAGGTCAAGCTCTTCCAATTTATACATAATCTGCCCTGTGGACCAGTCCAGCTCTTGAATGACATCTCCATACAGACCCCTTGCCGATGTCCCTCTGAGATGATCAGAGGCGTACAACGGAACATGAGGCTGAGGATGAGGTATGTAAACGAGAAAGTTGGATTCAGCATGAGTCTCGATGAATTCAAGTGCTTTCAGCGTAATATTTCTTGTTAGCTCTGATTGGTCTTCTAAGGTATCGACTACTTGAAAGTCTTCATACAGCGGCAATGGTGGAAAATCAAATATGGAATCCTGCCACGGATGGTTCGGCCACATATCATTGCTGTAGGGTATGCCGTAGTAACTGTCAAATCCATTATTTAAGGGGTGAAAGGGTTCTTCGGATCCCAAATGCCATTTACCAAAAATGCCGCATTGGTATCCTATTCCTTTAAGCATTTCGGCAAGAGTAGTCTCATCGGGGTGAATGCCTTTATTTGAACCTGGCATGAGGGCACCGTGCATGCCCAGCCGGTTTGGATAACAGCCAGTGAGCAGGGCAACGCGAGAGGCTGTACAGACAGGTTGCGCAACATAAAAGTCAGTCAACAATAAACCCTCTTGGGCGAGCTTATCGATATTCGGCGTTCGGATGTCTGTGGCTCCGTAACAGCTCAGATCGGCATATCCCTGATCGTCAGTGTAAATGATGATTATATTGGGAAGATCACGATCTGTAGGTTCCAAACATCCGATCATGGACAAAGAGAAAAACATAAACACCCATCGCTTCATGATTTCAAGATAGCGATTCCGATTCGATACGGATAGGGAATCGGCCAGGTCTCTGTCCTATTACCATGAATATGGGATCCTATTGCTTATCTTTCAAGAACAGAATGAGTTGAACTTTATGAAAATGGTGAAGGCCTATGTCCTATTTCTCACGGCAGCCCTGATAACAGGATGTCATCAGGACGCTGTTTACGACAAATTTGAATCTGCGGACAACATTCAGCCCAGAATCGGAGGGTTTGATATTCAAGTCCTACATCGTGGTGAGGGAGAATACCTGTCCATGGCTTTCGACCCTCAGGGACGGCTACTTATATCCCCGCGTTACGGAAAATTGTTGCGAATGACCATTTCATCCGACGGAAGCAAGCGCGTCCTACTGGATACCATAGATGCGGGTGTCACGGATTGTCAGGGAATGCTTTATGCCTATCATTCCTTGTATATGATGGGCACAGGACCTGAAGACATACGCGGAATATACCGACTGCTTGATGAAGACAGTAACGGGCGTTTCGGGGAGCCCACGCTTATGCTCGAAATGCCAAGAAATGGCGACCACAGTGGACATACACTCACCTTAGGGCCAGATCAAATGATCTACTTTCTCACTGGAAATGACAACAAACCACCTCATGACGACCATATTCAGTATATACACCAAAATTGGGCCACCGATCACCTTTTGCCTTTGCGTTCTATTTATGGATCGAGTCAGGGCCCGCCGGGGGGATTTGTTATGCGCACCGATTCAATAGGATCGATGTGGCAGTTCTATGCCTATGGTCTTCGCAATCCCTATGATATGGCTTTTCACCACGATGGTGAATTGTTCACCTTTGACTCCGATATGGAATGGGACTATGGACTGCCATGGTACCGGGCAACGCGTGTAAACCATATCGTATCGGGAGCTGATTTCGCATGGAGGGAAGTTACGGCTAAAAGGTTCGACTACTATCCCGACGTTTGGCCCGCAGTAATTGATCTGGGAAGGGGGTCTCCGACCGGAGTTGTATCGGGGAATGGCACCTGGTTTCCAGAAAAATATCAGAAGGCTATGTTTCTTGGCGACTGGTCTTTCGGTAAGATATATGCACTGTTTTTAACACCCGATGGTGCCTCCTATCGAGGGGAGATAGAGACCTTTGCCACGGGCAAGCCCCTGAATGTCACCGATATGGCCGTTGGGCCCGATGGTGCATTGTACTTTGTCACCGGGGGCAATGGCACAGATACCGGCTTATTTCGCATCATAAGTACCCAGACTAAGAGACCCGGCAAAAGAAAGATTAATACAAACAAGGCAACCCGCTTGAGAAAGAAACTCGAAAGTCACCACTTTAGGACGGATTCGAGTTCGCTGTCATTGGCTTTGACCACCATGAATCATGAAGACAGGCACATCCGCCTTGCGTCCAGAACTATTGTCGAAAAATTCCCTCTACACCTATGGCGGACTGCTTTAGAAAAAGAACAGTCGATCGATGGCAAGCTCAATTATCTGACCGCACTCATCAGAGGCGATACAAGCAGTGTAAATGAAGAAATCATTGTGGCTCAATTTGCTGAAACCTTTTCATCTTCCATGAGCGAAGATCAGCTTCTCGGATTTCAAAGACTCATTTCTCTGTTCCTGGTAAGGTATAAAGGGCTGACAAAAGACCATCTTGCGTCCATATACGGTTTGATCAAACCACATTATCCCGCAAGAAACGACCCGATGAATAAAGAATTGAGCCGCAACTTGGGATATATGGCTACGAAGGGCTTCGATCCTACATGGTATATAGAGACGACGCTCGGATTGGTAGAATCATCTACGAATCAAGAGCAGTTGATTCATTATCTGGAAATGATGCGGCACATTCCTGACGGCTGGTCTGTTGATCACAGGTTGGCCTATTATTATTGGATGGACTATGCCATGTCTAACTTCCGGGGAGGTTCACTGTTCCAATATTTCCTCGGGGAAATTAAAAAGGATTTTGAAGCCACCCTTCGCAATAGCGAGCGCAATTATCTGGCCGTTCAAGAACCCAAAATGCTCACAAAATCATACAGCGGTCCATTTACTCCGGTAACGCGCATCAGGGGCATA
>JBFKOL010000226.1:0-7152 GCA_041628815.1 Saprospiraceae bacterium
GCACCGAGATCAAAACCGAAACCAGCCTCCGTCACGACATAATCTGACAGCGAGAGACCCATCCTGGTGGCTATAATTGAATTGGTACCTTGGGCAATATTGGCAAATGGGCCACCGTGAATGATGGCCGGCGTTCCTTCCAGTGTCTGAACGAGATTCGGCTTGATGGCATCCTTCATCAAAGCCGCCATCGCTCCATTCGCCTTGAGATCACGGGCATATACGGGGTCGCCACCGTAAGTCAATCCAACAAAAACATTACCGAACCTTCTTTTAAGGTCCTGGAGGTCGTCGGCGAGACATAAAATGGCCATGATTTCCGAGGCAGCGGTAATATCGAAACCTGTTTCACGGGGTATCCCGCTACCAGTACCTCCCAGCCCAACGACAATTTGCCGGAGGGCACGGTCGTTCATGTCTACTACCCGCTTCCATTCTACCGTCCTTGGGTCTATACCCAGTGATCGCGACTTGCTCTGAATATTGTTATCGATCAACGCCGAAAGAAGATTGTGAGCCTTTTCAATGGCTGCAAAATCACCAGTGAAATGAAGGTTAATGTCCTCCATGGGTAACACCTGCGAATACCCTCCTCCGGTAGCTCCTCCTTTGATCCCAAATACGGGCCCCAGGGAAGGTTCGCGCAGAACAACCGTTGTGGCCATGTTTCGTCTGTTCATTGCCTGGCTCAACCCTATTGAAACCGTAGTTTTACCTTCTCCGGCCGGGGTTGGGGAAATGGCCGAAACAAGGATAAGCTTCCCTTGGTGCACTTTATCATGGTCAACAAGATCAAGGGGTAATTTAGCCTTATAGCGTCCGTAAAGCTCCAGCATATCACTGCTTACTCCAAGCATCTCAGCTATTTCAACGACCGGTTTTAGCTCAATTTTTCGGGCAATATCAATGTCTGTTGGCATATCAGGCGTCATTTGTATTTCGTTTACAATGGTAAGGAGATTTTTGACGTTTTGAGGGGCGCATTGATCTAATAATCACATCCGTTCATCTAATGCAAGCAAGATAAAACAACCTTTGCACCAATTATTTCGTCATTGTGATGGTTCGACGATTGGAATAATACTAACATGCACAACCTAATGCTATGATCCATCTCTTTTACACCTTGATTTATAAGGTGACAGACGTAAAAAAGAAAAAATCAACAGGTGACTTGCGAGTCCAGATTGAAAATCTCGCAGCTGCTGGCGGTGCCATAAACGTAGCCTTGTTCCAACACGACTGGCTTACCCCTATGAGATGCGAGAATTTTCCAGTGTCCTTTATCACCCAAAATGCCGTTGTCATTGAGGATCTTCCTTACGGCAATTACGCTATCAGGGTTTTTCACGACAAAAATTGTAATGGTAAGCCCGACACTAACCAGTTTGGGTACATAAAAGAATCCATAGGCTATTCCGGTGACGGACACGCCAGAGATGCCATCCCTTCTCTTGATGCATGTACATTCACTTTTTCAGAAGACAACGACGTGGTGAAAATCAGGATGTGTACACCGCGAATGTGAGGACAAAGTTGCTCCCATTGATGTTCTTCTGAGACCTCAAACCTATTTGGGCAGGTAGCGCCCGGGTATTGGGAATTCGTCGGTTTCAGAATTCCAGAATATGTTCAACACCCACCAACGGTCACCATCGAAATGGAGCTGAATGCTGTTAATTCCTCTGGCAAAAGGTTGCGCATCGCTGCCTGATCGATACGACTCATAAGTGCTGAATCTGTGCATGACAGGACCATAAAGCTCCGAGGTACTGTGAATTTCCCTTTCAAAAAACCCGTTCTCCTCGAGCCATCTGCCAGACCTGGAAATATAGTCTTCCGGTGACATCCATACCGCTTCGAGTTGACCATCACCCGATTTCCTTACCGGAATCAATTTGCTGTCGGATGAGAAAAGATATCTGAACAGATTCCAATCTCTTGCCTGTCCCGCTTCTCCCGAGATTACTGCGTATAAAACCGAAACCAGGACATCGGGGTCACGTACGTAATGCGCATATTGATCTTCTTTTTTTAGTCTTTTTGGTTCTTTATCGGCGAGGATACTACCTATTCCTTCAGCTATTTCGGCCGTGAGTAAATTGGTCTTGTTGGTCAACAATACTACGAGTGTGCCGTTTTCAAGATTTCTTACAATTCTCGTACGAAAGCCGTTAAGGCTGCCACCATGCGACACTACTTTTACTCCATTTGCTTCGAGAATTGACCACCCAAAACCGTAGGGAATTAGGGAACCATCGCTAAGGATGGCCTTTTGATACGCTCGTTCCATTGCAATTTGACCGACCAGTTTTCCATTGCTTAAGGCACGGTCCCATTTCAGTAGATCCTCCACCGTCGAATATATGCCCCCCGCTCCCGTGGTATAAATTTCATAATCATCCAATATACCAAAAGGCGTATGGCCTACGGCCCGATTAGGTCTGGCAGGTTCTTTTTCATCCGCCACCCATGTATCCTTCATTTGCAACGGGGTGAAAATATGCTTGCTGCAAAATTCCGCAAATGACACACCCGATACCTTCTCGACGATCATCGCAAGAAGGACATAGGCTCCATTTGAATAGTTGTATTTAGTCCCCGGTTCAAAATCTGGATCGGCCTGATTGATCAGGGCTAACAATACATCGTGGTTTGTCAATCCCGGTCGGTATATGCCCAGGGCGTAATGGTTTGCTATACCCGAAGTGTGCTGCATCATTTGACGTATCGTCGCCTTCGTGGCATAGGCAGGAAATTTTGGGAAATAGCTCGAAAGCACATCATCAAAAGACAGCATTCCCTTGGCCTCGAGCATCATGATGGCCATAGTGGTAAACTGCTTGGACACAGAAGCGAGATAAAATGGCGTAGATAGTTCAAGATTTCGTTTGTTTTTGAAATCGGCGTATCCAAAAGCATCCTTATAAATTACCTGGCCATCTTTGGCCACCAGGATACAACCGTTAAATAGACCGTCTTTATGTAGATCTTGTAAAAAGGCATCTATGTTGCTTTTTGGTGAGTCAAGTGACGGATTTTGGCCAGAAGCTGGGGCACATGCTAAGATAAAGGCGATTATCAGGAGGAAGGGGGTTCGCATCATGACTTGTAGATTTGAATGATAAAGGCCGGAAAGATAGACCAGATCAGGGAATTAGCGAGATGAATTCTTCCCTCAAACGTTTATTCGCCCTTGTCTGGCTGTAAGACCATTATTAACGAAGGTTTAAGGCAGGTTTTAATTCACCGCGGTGGCAGGTAGTACAGTTGATTGCCGGCTGTTCGCTTGAAAGGTATTCTATGTTGGCCAGCAGTTGGGCATTGATGGTACCTACCATCTTCCACATTTCACGAGTTACTTTTTTGGTATCTTTTTCGTCACTGGACCAGTCATCGGGGTTGTGACAATGGGTACAATCTACACCCAGTGAGTTGTTAAAAGCCATCTGCATTATTAAAGGTACCCTGCCGGCGGGAAATCCCTTCATGATCTCTATGTTCTCAAATACCTCTTCAGCCGGTTCATTTTCTCTCCCGGAAATACTTTCACTGATTTCTGCAATCGCAGCTTCTACATCGAAAATGCTATCGAGGCTCACCTGTTGCACATGCAAGTTTTCACCCGGACCGGTATTACTGTCCCCTTGAAACCCCAAATAAATAACTGCACTGCCCAATAGAGATATAACCAGTATTTTCATGACATTCTTTTAGCAAAAGATAGGAATTTAAAGAACAACAACAGACAGTCTCTAATCCGCTATTGGACGAATGTCTTTGTGCAGACATGCATTGGCGAATTAATCCAAGGGAGGAACAGAAGACTTGAGCTGGTTGAGTGCAGCATGTTCTTCTAGGGCCAATTGTATCAACTGGTCGATGAGTTCCTCATTGCTTTTTCCAGAAAGTTCCCACAATTTGGGATACATACTGATCTTGGTAAAACCGGGGATGGTATTGACCTCATTGATAATGAGCCTGTCGTCGTCGCTCAAGAACATATCCACCCGCGCCATCCCACGGCATTCGAGGACTTCGTAGGTTCTTCGCGAAAGATCTTGAACAGATGCAATTTGAGATTCCGTGAGTTTTGCAGGCATTTCCAGGATGGCGCCCACTTCGTCAATGTATTTGGCTTCGTATGAGTAAAAGCCATCTCTGGGTATGATTTCACCTGGAATGGAAGTCTCTATTCTGTCATTGCCAAGTACGGCGCATTCGATTTCCCTGCCGACGATGGCCTCTTCAATGATTACCTTCTGATCGTATTGAAACGCAAGGTTTATGGCTCGTCGGTATTCGTCGTCATTCCGGACTTTTGAAATGCCCACAGAGGAACCCAAATTGGCAGGTTTGACAAAAAGTACAGAACCCAGCCGTAAGCGGGCCGTCTCATAATCTACTTTTGATCGACTGCGCCTGTGGAGGGTAATAAAGTCCGCTATGGGAATACCCGCATCTCTTAAAAGTCGTTTCATTACTTCCTTGTCCATACCCACTGCGCTTCCAAGAATGCCTGATCCCACACACGGGAGATTGGCAAGTTTTGCCAAACCCTGGATGGCTCCATCTTCACCATAAGTACCGTGAAGCACGGGAAAGAGGACATCAATATGGCCCAACTTTTCGTCACTTCCGACATCCTGCATGTAGTGATCGCCCGAATTTTGAGAAAATAAAACTTCCTTGGATCTATCGGTCAAGGCAATTTTTTTTGGATCATCAGACTGAAAAAGAGCCAAACTTTCTTGCTGGTAATACCACTTCCCGTCCTTGCTTATTCCGATAAGAACAGCTTCATACTTTTTTGCATCGAGCGAACGTATGACATTTTGTGCCGACAATAATGAAATTTCGTGTTCGGCCGATCGTCCACCGAATAAAATAGCCACCCTTATTTTCGAGCTCATGGCTTGAGTTTTACCAAAATTATTATGAAATATTAGAAAAAAGTATAATATGATAAGAAAATCAATAATTGATTTTTAAATCGATCTTATTTTATGGCGGAAAGCAAGGTCCAGAAACCCTGTTGCCATGGTATACTGATTTCTCTAAAGCCCGCTTCCCTAAGCCAGGATACCTGATCCGTATATAGGTCAGGTCTGTCAAAGGCATCATAATGTTCCATCAACCATTCCCACTTAGAGGTATCTTCATAGTTGGAGAGAACAAAAGACTTCCAGTCATCCAACAATTTCCAATGCCCGGGATGGGATTTACTGATCATTAAGTCAGCCATGAGTAACCTTCCTTGCAAGGTCAGCGAACGATGGCACTCTTTGAAAATTTGTTTTTTATCTGAGCTTTCGAGGTGGTGAAAGCTGAAACTCGCAATGATTAAATCATAATGGGACGGTTTGAATTCAAATTGGCTAAAGAATCCAAGAAAATAAGCCACATCCATACCGGCGAAACGATTGCGGCACAGTTGAATCATCTCTGGTGAGGCATCCACCAAAGTATACCTCGCTTTCGGAAAACGCATCATCAAACGTCGGGTAGCATTGCCATTTCCACAACCCAGGTCGAGGATATTTTCAACATTCAAATCCGGTGACAGGCAACTACTAAGGTTGCTGATCAAGTCCTTGTAAAAAGGAACACACCTCATCATATCCGAGGTATAGTCGGAAGAAAACTGATCAAATTCTCGATCTATGGTTTCCCGTACACCCATCATTCAGGCATATAAGTCCCTAAGATAGCACAAGAAGTTGTCCGATACTCCTTGATTTGCTCAGCAAGCGAATTGATCGATGGCTTGTTCCGCAGCATCGAGTTCCGCGTCAAACCGTTGGCGCGTAGTACCGTTAAACGCACAGTTCCTGTAGGGGCGCAATGCGTCAAGATAAGCCCGATAGGCATTCTTTAGTGCATTGCAATTGGATGAAGATGGATCCGAAGAATATGCGATTGCGGCATCGGAGATTGCATCAAATTCAGCTCTTAGTTCAAACTCAAAATTGCTGCCATCACAATCAGACGGGGCATCATCACCACAAGAGAAAAAGAAAAAGAGGAGCAGAATCAATGCTGCGAGATGATATCTTTTGGAGGGCATAGGCAGTTGTTTAATTCTAAAGTCCTTCTAAATTAACGCTTAAAATTATGCCGTGCATTTCAACATTTCTTTTTTATGTAATCCCTTCCCGTTCATTTGTATTTTTGCAATCCTAAAATTTAAATCAAAACAGTATGTCTTCAAAAGATCGCCTTTATGATGTCATAGTATGGGGTGCCACCGGGTTCACAGGACGTCTCGTTGTAGAATATCTGTACCGGAAGTATGGTCTTGATGGTGAATTGAAATGGGCAATTGCCGGGCGAAACCAGGGAAAGCTAAAATCTGTAGCCGCTTCGATAGGAGATGACCGGTTGCCACGGCTTATAGCTGATAGCAGGGACAGGTCTTCTCTTGACCTGATAGTAAAGAAAGCAAAAGTGATTTGTACAACGGTAGGCCCTTACGCGCTTTACGGATCTGATCTTGTTGCCTCATGCGTCGACAATTCAACCGACTACTGCGATCTCACCGGAGAGGTCCAGTGGATGCGTAAAATGATCGATAGGCATCACGAAAAGGCCGCGAATAATGGTGTCCGGATCGTTCACACCTGTGGATTTGATTCCATTCCTTCAGATATGGGCGTATTTTATTTTCAAAATCAATTGAAAAAGCGACATGGGTCGTACGCCCAACACATAAAATGCAGGGTCAAGTCAATGAAAGGCGGATTCAGTGGAGGCACCTATGCTTCCCTAAGCAATGTCATGCAGGAAGCGGCGGAAGATCCTTCCATAATGAAAATATTGAATCATCCCTATGGGTTGAACCCCAGAAATGAGATGTCAGGAGAAGACCGCCCGGATTTGAGAAAAGTCATTTACGACAGACATCTGAAGACTTGGATCAGTCCATTTGTGATGGCCGTAATCAACACAAAGGTCGTTCGAAGGAGCCATGCACTTTCTGGGTATCCATACGGCAAAGCTTTCCGCTATGATGAAGCCGTGATGACCGGTAAGGGATTGGGTGGACGTTTGAAAAGTTTGGGTGGCGCTGCCATGCTGGGAATTTTATCGGCGGGCAAACCCGGTGGCTTGTTAAAAAAGGCTGTTGATGCTTTTATGCCCAATCCTGGTGAC
>JBFKOL010000227.1:0-7141 GCA_041628815.1 Saprospiraceae bacterium
ATTATGACCGGCCGATATCAAAACCGTTTCGGCTTTGTTCACCAGATGCAAAACCGTTATCCGAGGAATCGTCTGGAAGTTTTCGGGGCTCGGCGATTCATAGATTCGCATCCTTGGGAGATTCGTGAAACGACATCCGTTCCGGATCCGTCAGCGATGCTCCAACAAGGTCTGCCAGCAGGAGAAATAACGATGGCTGAAGCTTTGCAATGGGGCCGCGGATACATCACTGCCTGTATCGGCAAGTGGCACCTCGGAAAAACAAGAGGCAAGTTTCCCGGGGATCTCGGTTTTGACACCCATTACGGCTTTTACAATTCTCACTCGCTGTATGCTCCTGAAGAGAGTCCCGGTATTACTGACCATAAAATCGATTCGGATTGGACAGACCCATTTATCTGGCAAAGCCAAAGGAAAGGATTATCAGCGATTGTGCGCGACGGACAAGAGATAAAAGAAGACGGGTACCTGACCGATCGTATCGCAGAAGAATCTGTAAAGTTCATCTCCGAAAACAAAGACCAACCTTTTTTTCTCTATGTCCCTTTCAGCGCGCCACATACACCTCTGCAGGCACCGGATAGCCTTGTCTCTGTGCTAAGTCCTATAGATGATCCAGTCAAGCGGGTTTATAATGCCATGATTCTTTCTCTTGACATGGCCGTCGGTAAAATAATGGAAGCAATTGACGAGAATGGTCTTGACGACAATACGCTGATCGTCTTCACAAGTGATAATGGAGGAGCTCATTACACGATGACCACGGATAACGGGCCTTTTAAAGCCGGTAAAACTACCTTCTTCGAAGGTGGGATACGAGTGCCAATGGTCCTAAAATATGGATCAATGTACAATGGAATAGAATATCGAGGTCTGGTAAGCACCATGGATGTTTTTACTACGGCTCTTCGGGCAGCCAAGATACCGGTACCTCATGAAAGAAAGATTGATGGCCTTGACCTGGTAAGCCTCGTTGGAGGGCAACACAAATCCAGAGAAAGCCTGCATTGGGCTGTAAGCGATAGTCACGCAATTATTCATGATGGCTATAAATTGATCCGGACAGGAAAAAAGCCTGTCAGGAGCAGGTTATACTATATTCGGAACGATCCGTTTGAGATTACGAATTTGAAAGAGGAGGAAAAAGAAAAGGCTGTACAGATGTGGAAGGATCACTTGAATTGGCTGGAAGAAATGTCGGCTCCGTTATGGCCCGGGGTCGTCCGATTCAAGGAGTTGGACGATGGTGAATGGCTCTATTTTGACAGTTAAAAATCCTCATTCATCGTAGCCGTCACTTATTGCATTACGGCTTCAAAAAAATCGACAAAAGGAAACAATTATTGATTCACCTTTTATCCATACCAAATGGGAGGTTATTCCTTTTGTACATGACTTTATCGCCTAGCTTAAAAGGTTGTCATTCATGACTCTTGGCATGGCAAAACAGCTTGTCACCATGGAGCATATGAGGTAAAGCTTTAAGAACGTGTACTTCCAGGTGAGAATGACCATCCAAAAAACCCTTATTATCGAGCATTTTATCTGCCTGCCACTTATTTACTTCAATGTCTGAATGACATATGGTGATATTCATGAAGGAGACGTCGAAAAAAGTTCCTGTCAATAATCCTCCAGAAGCAATAAAGAATAGTGAAAAAATGAGTGCAGTGGTTTTCATGGTTAGATGCTTTGATCCATAAAAGATAAGATTTCATCGTCAAAGCACCTAATCCTTCCGACAAAAATATCTTATATTGATTACTTTTCGTCATCCCATTATGTCATAATTCAATTTTGCAGAATTTTATTTCATATATATATGATATTGATATATTTTATACGTTTTAACTATTTGCCTTTTCATGTGATTCCTCATTTTCAGCAGATTCCTGATGATGGTCATTTTGTGATGACGCCTCATCTTAGAACAATTGTTTAGTCACAAATCCATTATTTTTCGAATGGGCCATGTTAATAAAAAACCCAACCGGGTACTCCAAGCATTTTTAATATTTGTTCTGTCTTCAATCAGCTCCTGAATTTCCCGTCCCATATCCCTGATCTTTTCATTTTTCGTTTGCACTTCTTTTTTCGATTCGGTCAATTTCTCACCCAACAGGGCTATTACATCATTCATGCCTGCCAAATATGGGTGAGCTTCACTACTGAAAAGCTTCGATTGGCTTTTGCGGTATGATTCCATTTCTTCCTTGAACTTCATGTCTCCCAACCTTCCACTATATTCCCTTAATTCATGGATCCGTTCATCCAATGTCATCCGGGTACGCATCGGAGACGGAAAATGAGCAGTAGTAATTGCCGGTATTGAAAAGAACGACATTCCCGGAGTTGTCATCCACTGACGCCACATATACAGATCACTCCAAATACCATCGGGACGTGGGTGCCAGCCTTTGGGTAGTCTTAAATAGGCCCTCTTTGAGTGAGCAACACTTGTAGGTCCAAAGAGATTCCATTTTTCTGTAATCATGCGTTGCCGAACCGCGGGATCACTTATTTGTCCCTCCAGAACGTTTACCTTTCCGTCTGGGTCAACGAGGACAAAACAACTGCTAACGAAGTCGAATCTCAAGAGATACGGATACAAAACACTCAGATGATTTGGTAACCACAAATCGTCATCACACAGGTAATAAATATATTCTCCCCGGCTCGCAAGAATGGCTTCATGCCTGTATATCTCACCGTGAGCATCTCCTTTGGGATGGTCAAAATACCTGATACGGCCATCCCTGCGACACCATTCAGTCATGATATCCCTGGTTTTTTCCGGGGCACCGTCACCTACTACCAGAATTTCAAAGTCCTGAAATGTTTGCTGTAAAACGCTGTGAATGGAATAATTCAAGGTTTCCTGGTGATCAAATGTGGGAATGATGATGCTGAACCTCACAACCTACTGATTTGCCATTCGAAAAAGTTCAGCGATCTTTTCAGCAATGACCAACTCTTCGGAAATAGGGGTGAGAAGCGGGTGCTGCCGATCCTTGACATGTTTAAGAAAGTGAGAAAGCTCCCGTAGCAAGGGCATTTCTGTGGATATAGGGATCTTTTCTACAGGCAGTTGTTCACGAGGTTGTCCTTTTCGTGACAGCAAGTGATCACTCAAGGGATCCAACATGGCCACTACCCCATTTTCAAATTGTACGTTCAACGCCCGGTCTTTTACAATGTATCCTATGTTGTGTTCCAGAGTGCACTGGACATCATCACCCAAACAAGCAGTCATCCCTTGAATTTTTCCGTGAACATCCCTTATAATAAAGGAGCTGGTCACGGGCGGAAGATAATCCAGCAGATGCCAAATGATCGATAGGTCATGAGGATAATGAATCCAAACTGTATCGACATCTTTATGAGGAGTCCACCATTGGTTTCGCCGCGTGTTGATATGCCTGATCTTGCCCAAGTGTCCTGAATCCGCAATTTCCCTAATCTTCTGTATCGCGGGATGATAGCGCCACTTGTGCATCACATATACCAGGTTGGGGTGAAATTCTATTATTTCAAGAATCTCTTCCGGATCTGTGCAATAAGGTTTTTCTACATAAATCGGTTTTCCCCTGTGAACCAGTTGTTTAACAACTTCGTGATGTTTGGAAGTTATCGAAGCCACCACATAGCCATGGAGAGAATGAGAAAGTGAAGCGACATCATTCACGATATTACGCGCACCGAACCTATGGGCATTTTGGATTCCTTCCTTGCTGCGGACCATTACATCAACCTTGGCACCCAACGAGACGAGGTCTCTTAAAATCAGCTTTCCCCACCTACCACATCCGACCAGGCCGATTTCAGGTGATTCAGGCGGCAAATTAGCTTCCATTGATCCGCCGCTTTTGAAATTCGTTCATCAGGTGCTGGAAAGACGGTGCATCTTTGTCTCGCTCTGACAAAACAGGATTGCCTCCGGAT
Organism: Saprospiraceae bacterium; assembly: GCA_041628815.1. Lineage (GTDB taxonomy): Bacteria > Bacteroidota > Bacteroidia > Chitinophagales > Saprospiraceae > JBFKOL01. Next base: position 3,943 of record JBFKOL010000227.1, read on the forward strand.
ATTCCCCAGTCGATATTGAGATCAGGATCATCCCACTTACATCCCAGTTCATCACTCATATCCCAATAATGTGTTAACCCATAAACCATTGAGGTCGATTCGGAGAAATAAAATCCATGTCCTACTCCCGGAGCAATTTGCACGAGAGTAAGGTCCGAACCCCGCAATTTTGTCATAAAAGTTTGACCGAATGTCGCAGATTCCTGTCGTAGATCCCTCAATCCCAGATGCATCGATCCCTCTAGGACTACCAAAAAGTCGGTATGATCCAGATGCACGTGAAACCCCCGGAATACATCGGGTTCAGATCTCACATAATTCCATTGTACAGGTCCCATTCGCTGAATCCATTGATGTCTGAATATTTCTGTCAAGTCACCTCTGGTGTCTGAAATTGTATTCAACTTATGAAACAATATACCTTCTATCATCAAGTGCGGTATCCTTTAAACTTGAAAACTACTGAAGTAGTCAGGTTAAACCAAAAATATCCAACCTTGCTCAATTGTCGAAAACGTATATCGTTTATTTCGCATTCAACCAAGCATGTTCTTTGAGGAAACATAAGATAAAAACTTTGCACTATTGAAAGTTTCATTTGTGCTTTGAATAGCACATCATTCAGTGCGATGATTGGAGTCATTGATCGTCCAATCAACATCACTTAACTGAGAGATTTATCATTTATCTTTTTCATTATGACAAAGACCAGTGTCCTCTTCATGCTGATCTTCGGGTGTTTGCTCTTGCAGTTTTCATGTGAAAAGGAGCAACTCATCGTTCCGGATAGCGGCTATGATTGGCCGCGTATGGATAGGTTGTATTGGCCCACAGAAGGCTGGTTGACCGCCCCCCTATCCCAACATGGTATTGACGTAGACAAAATACAAATCGCCGCAGATTTTGCGGCCAATGACGACCTGAGCCGGGCAATGCTCGTGGTAAAAAACGGTTATTTAGTCTTTGAAGAATATTATCACGGAGGAGCTGTCGACGCCAGCACCAATCTCTGGTCCGTCACCAAGAGCATCAGTTCGGCACTTGTGGGTATGATGGTGGATGATGGTTTGATACAATCCACTGATCAGAGGATGGCTGATCTGATGCCCGCCTATCCAGAATTCGGTAACATAACGCTCCACCATGTCCTCACTATGTCCACCGGGCTGTCGTGGGCGGAATCGGGTCCTCTTTGGGTAGAATGGATTTTTTCGGATGATTGGGTGACCTCAGCACTCGCCAGGGGCCAAGAGAAAGATCCCGGCGAACGGTTCTTCTACAGCTCGGGGAATTCTCACTTTCTTACGGCCTTGGTGAAGCATGTCAGCCATATGTCTGTAGGAATACTGGCTAAATCGCGGCTATTCGATCCGATGGGGGTGGTGTTCAATACGTTAGAGCAACCTATAGTTTATAACGATTGGTCGGAATACACGCTTCCCCTTTCACAGACGTGGAGGAGAGATCCCAAAGGGATTGAATGCGCCAGTTTTGGCCTTTATCTTACCGCGAGAGATATGGCCAAATTCGGCTACCTCTATCTCAACCTTGGTCGATGGGAGGATCAGCAACTAATCCCGAGAGAATGGGTTATCTCTTCTACTAAGGACCATATGACGAATATTTACGGACGTTACAGCTATGGTTATCAATGGTACATCACACTGGTTGACGGACATCCCGCATTTCTAGCCAGTGGCTTTGGAGGTCAGATCATAGGTGTAGTCCCCGATCTCGATATGGTGGTTGTTCTGAAATACGATGCCCTAAACCCCGTCCATCCAGAGCCCGGTACGACCCATGACGATATGCATCTTTTTGAACTGATAGTTCAGGCGACTCAATAAGATTTAATAAAGAAAAATCCCGTAGTTAGGGATGACGCCCATGCTCATCTTTACCAAATCTTTCCCAATTCTTCCAACCCGGCTTTCATGAGATCTTCAGGAACCATACATGGAAAAAATTCCACTTTGGCGTTAAACGTGAGAAACCAGGGTTCGGCAAGTCGTGGTATCTCCGAAGGATCATTGATGTTGACCACAAGGGTGCCTCCGCGCTTACCGTTTTCAGCGGTAAAATAGGCCGCCTCTGGTTTTATTTCTTCTAGAATTTTACCAATGGCTTGTCCAGCCGTACCGTCCCGAACCATGGTATTAAAAGGTTCGATGGGGTTTTGAATTTTCATGAGCATTCTCATAAGTGTTTACTTTAGGTTCATAATTCTTTAAGATAATATTTTGTTTCTTCAGACAGGTCTAACATCATCATTTTCAAGGTGTACTGTTCAAAGCACAGAGTCAATTGATCTAACAAAGATTTCACACGTCCTGAAAGCACCTTCGAAGAGGCGGTATTATTAGCAATTCCATTACATTTAAGGATATTTCCATTCAGCCTCAACCCTAAGCATGGTTCGGGTTATATCGGACTTATTATGAAAGCAACCTAAACTGTTGCACAAAATGCAGAATACAAGATTCATAGTTACCGTTGCCCTCATCGTCGCCCTTGGCGGTTTCCTGATGGGTTTTGATGCCTCCGTCATATCGGGTGTCAACAAGTTCATCGAACTCGAATTTGCCCTAACCAAATTGGAACTCGGATGGGCGGTTGCATCCCTGACACTGAGTGCGACGATTGCGATGATGATTGCAGGCCCGTTGAGCGACCGGATCAGCCGGAAGAAAGTCCTGACGATTGCAGCCATATTGTATGCCGTATCCGCCATAGGATCTGCATTTGCCCCCTCCTACTGGTTTTTGGTTTTAGCCAGGATGATTGGTGGTCTGGGCGTAGGTGCCTCGCTCATCATTGCCCCGATGTACATCGCAGAAATTTCACCACCGGAAATGCGGGGTAGAATGGTTTCGTTCAATCAACTCAATATTGTATTGGGCATATCCGTGGCCTTTTTTTCCAATTACCTCGTACTGCAACTGGGACAATCCGATCTTTCGTGGGCCCAGGCACTTGGATTTGATGAATACAATTGGAGATGGATGCTGGGTCTTGAAACCGTACCGGCAGTTTTGTACTTCGCAGGACTGTTTTTTGTCCCGCGGAGCCCACGCTGGCTGATCATGAAAAGCAGGTTTGACGAGGCGTTGGAAGTCATGACCAGGGCAAGTGGTCGCGAAAAAGCTACCATAGAATTGGAAACCGTCAAAGCAAGTATCCTAAAGGATGAACGCGGCGA
>JBFKOL010000228.1:0-7131 GCA_041628815.1 Saprospiraceae bacterium
CATTTTATGTACACTGGTCATTCGAGGGAGATATATCGGTGTATGGAGTTCGGGATTGGTCGCGGGTATCAGACGGCATCATAGGGAAATGAACATAGCTGATGCAGGCTACAATCCGAGGCAGAGTCAGCCGATAACTCTCCTTCTAAAAAAAGGACCAGCTCTTTTGGCGCAGGCTTATTAACCATCCTGGAAGAGATATCCGATCAACATCGCGTATGATGGTCAGTCTGAGACAAGGATTTTCTTTTAGAGGAGTCTCTTTTCCTTCTATATATTCGTTTCCATGATTTGGATAAATTTAGCCGGTTGGAATGCTGGCTTCACAAGCTGATTTCCTCATAACCGCTTTTGATAACGGTTGAGATCATCTTGAATTTTTCCTTGGCCTTTATGGTGTTTGGCTTATGGGCAGGAATAATTATGGACTCTCCACTTTCCAGTATGTTGGGTTTGTCATCAATAATTATTTCTGACTTTCCTTCAATGATCTGGATTAAGCGATCAAAAGGAGATACTTTTCCTACTACAACTTCTCCTGAATCGAATGAAACCGCGCTGACATTGCCGGTAGTTTTTCTAAGGATAGATTTGATAACTACCGACTTAGGGAGATATTCAATGACGTCAATAAATCTAAATGCCTTCGAGTCTTTATAATCAAGATTGTGCATCTGATAGGTTAAAAGCTTATGATCGGTTACTTCGAATATTTTCCATCATTAAATCTTTAAAGCAAACTGTATGTCTTCGACCTTCCCGTCAACCATCTTGAGGCAGATTTTACACATCAAAACAGGTCCCTATGGCGTACAGCATTTATATCTGTGCCTTTTCGGGAATGCGCCGACATGCTGCACAGGATGTTAGTAATATGGCGCAACTTTAATAATTCCAGCGATTAAGGTTGTTACCGATGCCAAGGAAATTCCAATTATAAAAGTGAAAAAGGCAAGCCTTATCCCTTTCATTTTAAATCCCAGGCGGTGCCCAGAATAAAACAGATCCTGAGCCAAAAACTCCTGGAGATCCTTTTTATATTTTAAGGTCAGATTCAGTTTTTCAAAAAATAAATCATACTCCATATTAAAAATATTGCCGAAATAAAAAGGGTTTTTGGTATGGTGGTGCTCATTCATGTGCGGCGGGTGTTTGAACTTTGTGGGCATCAAAATAAAAGCCGAAATGCACACGGTACATAGACTGGTACCAGCCAGGATAAGAACAGGTACATACAGCAGATTTTCCAGGATAAAATCCAAATTCGAAATTACATTGGGAATCAAGAGCGTGAGCATTATCGCATTAAGGCTTAACAATATGGCGGCCTTATTATCGGCGACATGAATCAATTGCACATTGTTTCTCTGTAGCGTCCGGACAATATTGATCGATTCCTTATCGAGCTTTCCACTGGTTTTCATACTTTTCGGGTTTTCTAAGGGACTACCCTCTCGTGCCGGATTCATTTGCCAACGCCTGTTCCCGATCGCGTCGTTGACAGAATCGGCTTGCCTAATTTTTCTTCGCATCATTTACACCAATGAACGGCACGGCTCCTGCTCCTGTGACCTGGGGGAGTACGCCATCCCATTTCTCTATTGCCTTAAGATTCGCCTCGATCTTTCGAAGTTCGATAAGGTCGGGCGAAATATTCATTTTTTGCAGTCGCAAGGCTTCTGCCTCAGCCGTTGCAGCGGTAATGGTCTGTTGTGCCTCCACCTTTATACGATCGAGGTCTCTTTCAGCCTTTAGCGCATTCTGTTCGGCCGTCTGCTTTGCTTCAATGGCGTCTGTAAAAATCTTGGAAAAACTAAAGGAAACGATCGAAAAGGCGTCTACCGAAATATTAGATCGCATCAGTCGTTTTGTCAAAGATTCTTGCATTTCAGCACTTACTGCGGGTCTTTTGGTAATCAATTCTTCCGCGGTATAGCGGGCTGTCACTGCCTTCATTACTTCCTGTATGGCCGGATCTATCATGCGGTCTTTAAATTCCAAACCGATAGTCTGATAAACCATGTTGGCTTTTTCTGGTACGACATGATAATTGAGCGCTACGGATAATGCCACATCCTGAAGATCAGATGAGGCGGATGCCGCATCAGTCACTACCTTATTAATCCTGATATCCATTTTAATAATGCGCTGCATCACGGGTACTCTGAAATGAATTCCTTCATTCAATACCTTATCTTGAACAGCGCCAAAATTCATGACTATGCCTCGCTCTCCGGCGCCGATCTGGACCCACGGCTTGAAAAAACCGAAGACCACAATTATTAAAAACAGGAAGACTATATTCTTCCAGGGACCTTTCGTCATGGCGTCAATCATTACTTTCTTATCTTGATTATTCATCGCTTCCGATATTTATTTTGAGTTTTTCCGCACGTTTTGTTGCTTTGGCCGCTTTCTTCTCTTTCCTGGTCATTGCGGGTGCTTTTTTATCTGATTTATTTCCTTTGTTTTTTGACATGATTATTAATGTTTTAAAAGATTAAGATTTTATTGGTGAATCAATCTGTATATGGTTATGAATATTGAAAGGGGGCAGTTTGAATGATCCGGAATGGAAAACAAGATTCATGTGTCTGTCCTCTGTGACCTTGTCATCATGATACCATTGGATCGTATAAAAAGAAGATTTGATCTTGGATAGAAAAATGGTGCGGGTATCAGAAAGACTTAAGTTTTCTGATAATTTGTATGACCTCGGGAAGTGTTTTGTTCAGCCTGACTCCTATACGGGTCAGCATGTCCCTTTCCCTGCCATTTTTAAATGTCACATCAGAAAGTGTCAACTGTCCGAACTGTTCTTTGAGCCTGAGAGGTTGCCAGTCCCAATTCCCATAAATCGTATTGTCCTGGATATGGTTTATTAAGTGGTCCATAATGTTCGGGGTGGTAGGTAATTCATACCCGCAAGATGCGCCATTTAAAACGTGAAGTCTTACATTCTTGTACAAGAGGATTACATATATCACATGTTTTCCAGGTTTTTGCTTCGTTTCATCTTCATCTTCTTGTAGAAAGAAGGAGTGGTCCCCGTTATTTTTTTAAACTGGTTGGACATATGCGCGGGACTGCTGTAGTTCAGCTTATATGAAATTTCCGAAAGGTTAAGTTCGTCATAGAGTATCAGTTCTTTCACCTTTTCGATTTTGTGAAAAATGATGTATTGCTGTATGGTAATGCCCAGTACTTCCGAAAAGATGTTGGCCAGGTAAGTGTAGTTAAAACCTAATTTTTCACTGATGTAGTCTGAATAATTCACTTTGGGTAATTCATCGGAATAATGAATCATTTCAGTAATCACGTTTTTAATTTTTTCAATCAGTATACTCTTTTTGTTCTCCAACAGTTCCAATCCCGATTTCAATAAATTCCTGCTCAATTGCTCTCTTTGCGCTTCCGTGATGTCTCCTATGATTTCAACCATACCCAAATCAATGGCACCATATTGTATACCTAATTTGTTGAGCTCTTCCTTTACCATCATTTTGCATCGCAAACTCACCATGTATTTGATATATATTTTCATCTTTCAGAGTTTGTGTTACCTTTCCATTTAAGTGACCGTTTGGATTTGGAGGTCCAAAAAGGTTATGAGACCTTCCCTTTATCCGGCACAGCCATAAGCAGAAAATTCACACCTTTGACACGCTGATCGAGCACCTCTATTGGTGTAAGATCGTTCATTGAGCTATGAGGCCGGGAGGGGGGTTGCATCCCGGCGCCAGTGCCCGAAATGATCTTCGGCTTCTCTTGTCGATATGTGTCATTATATGTCCGTGCACGCATCGCTAAAGCTGCTGACGAATGATTCAATATACGGATTATGTACAGGTTTTCCCCGTCATAAGAAGTCGAAGGTGGCTCTGCTTTCGCACACGCGTGGATCGGGTGCCCGTTGTCCGGGCGGCTATGGTGAGCAGGGTACATGGGCGGCCTGTCAATTCCTAATCCCCGGTCTGTGCAGCCTCATGACTGGAAGTGATCATGCCTCGCGCCTGCCTGACCGGTGCGGGAGCACCGGCCCGATATTTTGGTATAGGACGTATGGGTCAATATTCCAGGACCACATCGGTGATACCTCCCGCTTCACAATCCACCATTCTTGAGAACAGCTCACTCCCCCCGTTGGAAAACACTTCGTATTCCAGTTGCAGCAGGTTCTCTTTATAGATTTCGCCTTCAATCATGCCGGCGTCCTGCAAATCGTAAATTACTGTTTCATTTTGGGTCACCGTAACGCCGCTATCATTTACGACCGTTAAGTAGTTGTCAAATACATGGATCCTTACTGAGTCGGCACCTTCGGCACCGGGTGCGATAATGTGGAAGTAAGTTCTTGGGTAGAGCTCATAATTGATGGATGCCGTGATGCTTTGGTAAGGTATGGGGTTGTTTAAACCGTATTCAACATATACTCCGTTTTCCCACAGCCAGGTCTGGTATTCCTCGTCATAACCATCACCGGACCGCGATACCAGTCCGAAGGTGTGGGTGTGAAAAGCTTTGGGTTCTTCAATATTGGCCAGTCTATAGAAGCCCTGTTGATCAGAGACGACGGTGGTGCCCTGGCAACTTCCCCCCCCCGATAAAGCCTCTTTCGCAGTCCGTAAGCCTTATTTTGATCGCTGCTATGCCTTCCCGGGTTACCCGGTTCAGGACCTGTCCTTCCATGGCGGTAAAACGCGATTCCTGCTCATCCGCAAGTGGCTCGCTTCCGCAACCGCCGCACAGGATCATTACGGCCAATGAAAATAAGGCAACAGGGATGCATGGCAGGGAATGGTAAAAGCGGTTTGCCAAATGAAAAGATGTTGTCCATAATAAGAAAGCGGAAAACCTCTGATCTTTCATGGCCTGATGATGAGCGGGCAATGCCCCGGCCCCGAAGGTTGTAGCGGGCGGGCAATTATACTGTGCATGCTTCATTCTTCAATCATTTGATCATCACTCATTAATTGTCAATCATCATTCTTAAATCAATCCCGCCTGTTGGTTTATCAAAAAATGGATACGTATAGCCTCAAGAATAAATACCACCTGTGGGTATTTATTCTTTCGGTTCCCTACGCTTCGCTACGGTCTTCAAGCAGGCTGTCTATCACCCTTGTGACGATGTAGCCGCCGATCAGCGCGGTGGCGATCCCTTCCACCAGGATGGCGATGACGGCTGTCCATGGCGTGAGCAGGTCGGGGTATGGAAAGTTGGCGCGGATGGCTTCGAAGAACGGTTCGTTGAGGACGAGGTAGACCATGACGGCGGCGGCGAACGGTATGACCGCGACGAGCGTCATATAGAGCCCTTGTGTTACGCCGGAGACATAGTTGTGTAAAGAGTCCGGGTTATGGCGCCGGTATTCGCGTATCGCCAGGTAGAGAAAGGCGAGGTGGACGAAGCCGTTGAGGACGCGCAGGTGGTAGTTCTGGCTTTGCCCGAGCAGGTGGACGACGAAGAAGAGCAGGACGAGCGCGATGAACATCCGGATGCCGTAGCGGAGAGCGGTTTTTTGCATTGGTGTGACTTGATTGAATACCTGATTAAAGTAAGGAATAAGAGGGAGAAAAGGGCAGTTTTTAGACAATTCTCTGAATAGAGAATTCCAGGAGAAGTACAAGGGTTATAAATTATCTATGAAATTATTTTTTGAACGAGCATTACACGAAAAAAGAGATAATAAATCAAATGAAGTTTACTCATAAAATGTTATGAAAAGTAATTTTTTCTGTCGTGTTAATTATCTAATAACCAGTTATTTACAGATTACATAATTGATACAATCTGTCCTGAGCTCAATTTGTGTCCTTGTATAGCTTTTTTCATTTTGCCAAATTTGCTCCTGAGCAATATATACTTGGCTTAATACAAGGATAATGAAATATTTGATTCCACTAATTAAATTATCAAGACAACATTTTGAAATTACACCAGCTAAATGGGGCCCAAAGTTGCGTGCATTCTTTTATGCTGTAGAAGAAAACAAAATCAAGTCTCGTGAAGATGCTGCCAATTTTTTATATGGAGATCTTCCAACATCCTCCAAATATAAGTCTCTCGAATCATCAGCCCGTAACAAATTATTTAACAATATTTTAACGAATGAAATAAAGGGGAATGATCACAGAAAAAAAACGATATATGTTTGTCGCATGCACGTCATCGTTCAAATTTTATTTTTAAGTGGACTTCCGAACTTGGGCGGGCAAGTGGCCGAATGGTTGATTCATATATCACGTAAATACGATATTACCAAGGTCTCTTTAAATTTAGCGGATATGCTTGTACTGTATTATTTAAAATATAATATAAACAAGCATAAGGCTGACCATTACCGTGATTTATCTGATAAATTATTTTTCGCTTATGGGATTGAAAGGAAAATCAGAAGTGTCTATTTGAGAACCTATTTTCCTTTCCACAAGAAAAAGTCAATCTCTGACGATTTAAAGAAAACATTAATTGAAGTTACGGATCATTTCGCACAATATAAATCTGAAGTAAAAACACTAGCATTTATTAAACATTTTAGTGTTCTTCAAATTTGGCGCTTTGAGGTTTTGAGAAATTATAAAGCTCTCATCAATGAGTGCAAAGAAACTCTGAATGATCTTGATTCATTCAGATTTACTCCTTACAGCGCGAAATTGCTCATTTACAATGGCATGTTGAAATGCTATATAGTAACTAGAAGGTATGACAAAGCTCAAGAAATACTTGAATTATCTAGTGAACTCAAGCACCTTCAAGGACTAAATTGGTTTAAGAACCGTCTTTTAGCCAGTATTGTCTCATTAAATACAAGACAAGTAGAGAAAGGTAAATACTTAATAGATTATTGTCTTTCTTCCTCAAGGTTTAAATTATTTTCTGATGATGTTAAAGAGTACACCTTATTAGTGTCTATATATAATGAATTGGTTCAAAGAAAATCTGTGCCTCTAACACAATTTGAGACTTTTAGCATATTTAAGCGAGATAAGTCTGGAATGGGTATTCCTTTTAGAATTGCAAAAATTTGGAATGCTGCATTAAGCGATTATACTTCGATATATGACTTTAAAGAATCAACTGAGAAATTTATTAGCCGAAATTTGAATAAGGGTTTTACCAGAACAAAA
>JBFKOL010000229.1:0-7106 GCA_041628815.1 Saprospiraceae bacterium
AACCGGTACTTTTGTACTGCCATCAATGCCCTGCCCGGTTGATGTGTCGATAGGTCTATTTTATTGACGGTTCCATATCTTGGCATTTCAGGAGGGGTGATTTCCTGCCAGCTCGCACCGTCATCTCGGGTAATATGTACTCTGCCGTCATCGGTACCAGCCCATACTTCTCCTGTCGTATATGGAGAAGGCACGATTTCAAAAACGACATTGCTGATCTCCACACCCGTAATGTCATGGTTGATCGGTCCTCCTGAATATTCGAGATGCTCAGGTGTATTGGTGGACAGGTCAGGGCTGATAACACTCCATGTAGTGCCACCGTCCCTTGACCGGTGAACATACTGCGAACCGTGATAGATCTCGTTTTCGTCTTGGGGTGATACAGCCATGGGTGATACCCATTGAAACCGGTACTTCAGGTTTTTTGCAGCCTCTCCCAACTGCAATTGGGGATAACTCATAATGTTAACGACCTGCTGTTTCACGCGGTCATATTTATCCATGACCCCTCCATAACATCCCGCATAAATGATATCAGGATTATTTGGGTTTAGCGCAATAGGTCCAGTCTCACAGCCACCGACAGAATACCAGTATTGTTTTGCATGCAATCGATTGGCATCTGACCAGGAAGGTACGGTAATGGTGGTATTGTCTTGCTGCGCACCATAGAGCCTGTAGGGGAATCCGTTGTCCACTACCACCCCGTATAATTCTGCCGTTGGTTGATTCATATAGGTGGACCAACTTTCTCCTCCATTCAGCGTAACCTGGGCGCCGCCGTCATCTGCAACAATCATTATATCCGGATTTTCGGGATTGATCCAAAGGTCATGGACATCACCATGGGGCACCTGGATCACCTCGAATGTCTTCCCGCCGTCGACAGAACGATACAACCTCGTATTCAGGGCATACACGGTATTGGGATTCTTCGGGTCTGCGACTATGTGGGTATAGTACCAGGCCCTCTGACGCAGCTTGTTCTCTTTGTTGATGCGCTTCCAGCTATTACCGGCATCGTCCGTACGATAGACTCCACCCATTGGTTCAGCCTCGATGATCACCCAAGCGCGATCCGGATTAGCCGGGGAAACAGTTACGCCCGACTTGCCGACCATTCCACCGGGCAGCCCTCCCCCCAGTTTTTTCCAACTGTCGCCTCCGTCCATCGTTTTGTAAATGCCTCCCTCGGTACTCCCACTGATCATGGTCCAAGGCTTTCTTTCGGCGCGCCACATACCGGCATAAATTTCTCTTGGATTTTCGGGATTCATTGATAGCGATACCGCCCCGGTTGAATCCGATATAGCCAGTATGTGTTCCCATGTTTCGCCGCCATCTGTTGAGCGGTATATACCCCTTTCCTCGTTGGGGCCAAAAATATGTCCCAAAGCGGCCACATAGACTATGCTGGCATCGTTTTGGTGGATGACAATCTTTCCTATTTGCCCGGCCTCCGGGAGACCCGAAAATTTCCAGGTTTTCCCGTTGTCGTCTGATTTATAGATACCGTGTCCGGCTGAAATGTTTCCCCGGGGACAAGCCGAACCGGTCCCGACAAAGATGGTGCTCGGGTCAGAAGGAGCGATGGCAATGGCTCCGATTGATCCGCCAAAATAATTATCAGTAATATTCACCCAGTTGCCCCCGGCATCATCTGTTTTCCAGACTCCTCCTCCCGTGCTGCCCATCAGAAAAGTGAAAGGCTTCTTTGGATAACCCGCTACAGCTGTTGAACGGCCACCCCTGAATGGACCGACCATTCGATATTTCATTTCATTCAGAAGGGTAGAATCAATTATTAATTCTTCTGTCGACTGCCCAGAAGTGGTTGTGTAAAATCCCCCTGTGCAGAGGATTAAGACCAATATTGTGAATTTCATTGTTCGGTTCATTTTTCTATTATATCCTAAGCAAGCTCAAACGAGGAAAAGGTTTGAACGATGGAATATAAAGAGTTTTCTCATAAGGTCTAAATGCCATAACTCTAAGAAACTATTGAGTAACTCTACTTCAAATTTTCCTATATTAACTAAAACAAGAAAAATCAAATCATGGATTACAAAGCAACTATTACCAAAATATTGATCTGCCTCCTGGTATCACCCATCGTGGTTTACATCTTTATAGGACTTGCGAGTTTGGCGGGGTCTACCTATGAAATGACCAATGGTGAAACGTTCATCATCTGGGTACTGATGGCTATCCTTATCAATTTGTCCTGGACGAAGAAGTCACAATAGGTGTTGAGTTTGTATCGGTCTCCCGTTGTAGGATTTACATGGACTTGAAATTCTGATTGGGTGGTGTCCCTACCATATATCAGACATCAATGGTTTTCCATCACCCCCTCAGTATCTTTTCCATCTTCCTTCCCTTCGCCAACTCATCGACCAGCTTGTCGAGGTACCTTACCTGCTTTGTAAGAGGAGTTTCTATTTCTTCTATTCGATAACCACAAATGACCCCGGTGATCAGATGCGCATTGGGGTTGAGATTTGCCCTGTCGAAAAAAGTTGCGAAGGTGACTTTTTCCTCATTGAACTGTTGCAATTGCTGATCATCAAAGCCCGTCAGCCACTCTATGACCTGGTGCAATTCTTCTTTGGTCCTTCCCTTCTTCTCAACTTTATTGACGTAATGCGGATAAACAGAAGAAAATTTCATGGAAGCCATTCGCTGATCGTGTTCGGGGGTTGTTGTCATGGCGCAAATATCTTTTTATTAAGTCAAAGATCAGGTTTCATGCTATAAGATGCTAAAAACTGATTGGTCAATTGGCTCCATCTCTGAAGACATGGCCCAAATTAGCAGTCATGTTCGACGATCTGTTATAGCTGTGATGTCAATAAGACCTTTGAACATCGAGACTTATTTACCCAAAGAGTGCCTCTCTCAAGTGACATAAAAAACAAAACTTTGTGGGTACTACATGTGAATTTTAACTTGTTGTTGTGATGGGAAGAATCTAGATGATTTGTAGACTGAAGAGAGAATCCAGATCAGTTTCTACCGGGATAAATAATCAGCAAAGCACAGACAAATGCGAGGTTTTTTATGATGTATTGCCCAACAAGTGTCAGATGAACGGGTGTATCCTGATAAGACGAGGCAGGCAGTAGAAAGAAAGGTGTAAATGTACAGAACATGTGCACCAAGGCAATGACCACAGCAAATCGTTTAAATATGTTGAATATCAAACAGATCCCGATGAGAATCTCCCATATAGCCAGTAAGATTATGCTAATCTCGGATGGAATTAGTCCCATCACGAGCACATCGATCGTATCCTTGGCAAGGGTTTCGGCAGGGCTAAGACCAGGGAAGAATTTTAATACGCCAAACCAGAAGTAGGCGATTCCAATGCTGATACTCAGCAATTTGATTTTGGTTGGTAATGACCAATTGATCATGGTATTTCAGTGTCTGTTATCCCACATTACAAAATATTCCGGTATACCTTCCATCATTGGTTTCAATGGATCAGGAATGTACCTAATTTGGGTATATCACAGTTGCGAACATAGTAAAACCGGAATAATATACTCAGCTATGAAGAGAATATAAACATCGGGAATTGAACAAAGCTCTACTTGCCGGTTCGAATAAAAAATGCCTGAGTCCTTGGAAAATAACATAGTAAGGATTTAAAGGCGCGCGTGGGCATATGAAATATGGGGCTATATAGTATGAATCATCTTTTTTCATATTTCCAGCGATCAAGTTTGTTCCAATCTTTGAACACGGTACTCATGGTCCCATAAGGACCCAATATAGTTCGCCCTTAAATTTAAAGGCTTCTTTCCGTGCCTTTAGGTACGGCATATGAGTTTCCGATCTGGCGGAATCAAAAAAGCTGGTTCAGATCCAAATGGAGGCCATTGGTTGAATTTTCAAAAAGCATTCGATATTAATCAATCATCTGCCTATCTTGAATAGCGCGATCTGATATATTCCGTACCTGACGGCACGGATTGTTATTAACGACCATTTTTATCTATTCATATTGGGTCCCTGACGGGACCATATGGGAGATAGACATCTGCTAAAGCAATGTTAACCCTACTTAGAAAAATTCGAAGATCAATGATCGAATCCCCGCCCGCCGTAGCCTTGGCGAAGGAGGGAGGGTCGGCGAGAAGGTACCTTCTCTACGCCATCGGCGAAATACTACTGGTAATGATCGGGATTCTATTAGCGTTGCAGGTAAACAATTGGAACGTCAACCGTCTGAATTCGATGGAAGAAAAACGCATTTTACAGAGTGTATCACAAAGAGCTGAATTCAACCGGTTTCAGCATTCCAGAGGATTAAATCGATATATGGAAGTGGTTGCGGCAGCTGAAAGAATGCTCTTGAGAATATTGAATGAAGAATCGATGGCATCACCTGAAGAAATGGCCATTGATCTACATACCATTACCAAGCGATTCCTGATGGGGGCCAATAATGCCACACACCTTTATGATGAACTCATTGGCTCAGGGCAGCTGGGGCTGATCTCGTCCCGTGAATTGCGAGAAAATATCACCTCCCTGAAGGTCAACCTGGAACTACTTGCCGCCTATGAAAATCTGCAGACCGCGTTTGTCGATAATCATCTCATACCCTATCTGAACAAACATGTGGACCGTATTGCCATATCTGCCATCGGATCAAAAGCCGATTCATCGCGATACGATGTTTTGATCAATACTGAGTTGTCTGTTAAGGTGAATAAGGACTATGCCGTTTCCTACAAGAGTTTACTTGAAGACCAGGAATTTGCCAATCTGCTTTTGGAGCTGGTCAAACAGACCAAACGTCTTTTGCCCATTTACCAGCGGATTGATGGACGCCTTGATGATATTGAAGCTTTGGTCCAATCGTAATGTTACCAAGCAGATTGCAAACGGAATTATGGGACATGACAATTGTCCCCCTTGAGGGGGCAAGGGGGTGGAAAAACGCAAGTTATGGAAGATCTACTTTCAGATCCAAGATCTCGAAATGCCTCAATGATATTCGTCCGTAGATAAATCTACTGACAGCGGTATCGCGATTTTATTTCTTTTTTGGACGTGCGTCAATCTATGTACCCCGGATATTATGGTCCCATAGGGACCGAACATGGAAGGCCCTTAAATGTGAACGTTTCCTTTCCGTGCCTTTAGGTACGGCATATGGAATGCAGATCAGGCGGAATCAAAATTATAGCCAGATCTAAATAAGGCGCAATGTTTTAATTTCCAACATGCATTCCATTTTCATCAATCATCTGCCTATCTTGAAAAGCGTCAATTGACATATTCCGTACCTGACGGCACGGGTTGTTGCAAACGACCATTTTTTCTATCCATATTAAGTCCCTGACGGGACCATATGGAAGAACGACATATGCAATAGTAATGCTCACATTTCTTCGAAAACTAAGACGCTCCCTAATTGCATCCGGATCTGCAAGAAAATACCTACTCTACGCCGTCGGTGAGGTTGCACTTGTCGTCATCGGGATCCTGATCGCACTCCAGATCAACAATTGGAATGAAGACAGGAAATCTAAAAACCGACTGCTGTCTCATTATGCTGAACTTAAAGAAGAAATCAACTACGACTTAAGACAAATTGAAGAAATTATACAATCACTCGAAAAAATTGATGGCCAAGGAATGTATATGAGGTCATTTCTGAATCAAGAGTTTACTATACGGGATACGACCAGGTTAAAAAAAGCATTTCTCGAGGCGGGCTATTATGTTGCTTTTGATGCTTCGCGTATGGCATACGACAATCTTGTGAACAGCGGTGATATCAACATGATCACCAATAAAAAGCTAACAAGGCTATTAGGAGAATTCCATAACCAAGGGGGATGGGATAAATCCGTCATTGCAGGATACGTTCGGCAAACCATAGAGGAGTATCACCACTATCGACATACCCTGACAGAACCGCTTATGGACAGGACATACTTCACCAACAGCGTAATGGCCGCAGATTACCCACAGCATTTTGACAGCACCCGGGTGACCTTGAATGACTTTTCAATCGACTGGAAACAGGTGTTGAGCGATGATCACTATTCGGTCATCCTGGATAAGCTCCATACTGCAAGATTGAATCAAAAAATGCTGTACTACAAGCTTAAAGATGACATGATATCTATGATTGACATATTGGATATTGAATTGAATCCCGAATAGAAATGCTCACATTTCTTCGAAAACTTAGACGCTCCCTAATTGAATCCGGATCTGCGCGGAAATACCTACTCTATGCCGTCGGTGAGATCGCCCTCGTCGTCATCGGGATACTGATCGCCCTCCAAATAAATAACTGGAATGAATGGAGAAAGGAAAGAGCTGTTGAAAAAGAATTATTGCATCAGTTTCATACGGAATTGAATTCAGATATCAAGCAAATTGAATATACACTCAGTGTTTATGAGAATATTATCAATTCGTGCTCCGTCCTCATCGATCACCTGAAAACCAAAAAGGTCTATAACGATTCGCTCAACTATCATCTGGCCGTATGGAACGATTATGAACATTTCAATCTAAACAGCGGGGCGATCTCAAACCTGAATTCGAGAGGAGTTGAGATCATTTCGGATCCGGAATTGCGGAACAGTATACTCCAACTGTACAACCAGACTTATACCTACAGTAAGGATATTGGAAGGCATTTCAGAGAAGATCATATTGAGTTCACCTATCCCATGTACCTGGAGCGAATTGAGCCTGTGGAATGGAAAAAAATAGCTATTCCCAACGACTATGAGGAACTCATGGATGACCAGGAATTCCTGAATCATTTGCAATGGATCAAGAATGCGTCCACGTTTAATGCAGCATTCTATACGGAAGCTGTGACAGAAGTTCAAAACGTTATCAAATCCATTGAAGACTATGTGAACGGTGAATGAATAGCAGTATTAAAAACTAGATTAAGATTGCCCCAAACTCACCTGTGTCCTCTGTTGATCTGTTCACTATATTTGATCAGTGATCACTTTTCTACGTAAAATTCGCAAGTCATTGATCAAATCCTCGCCGGCCGAAGCTTTGGCGAAGGAGGGAGGATCTGCCAGAAAGCCTGCCTCGCCGGCAGGCAGGTA
>JBFKOL010000230.1:0-7096 GCA_041628815.1 Saprospiraceae bacterium
CGCGAAGGTATAAGGCACGAAAATGATCATGATCCACGAATGTAAAAGGAATATCATTTTCGAAGAAAAATTCCCGTGCCTTACGAAAAGAATTGGCGTCGAAGCGGTATGCAAAGTGGTCGATACGAATGTCTCCGGCATAAGGCTTGCCGTCCTTATCCTCGAAAAAGGCTATGGCCTGGTCACCGCTTAAAAGGAATGTGGGGCGGTCTCCCCATGCCGACAGTTGCACTTTCTTCAACCCTAATAATGGCTCACGCCACTTCAGCGTGATCGTGAGATCGCCGACCTTATTGCCTAAGTGGTCGCGATGCTTAAGTAGGAACGGTCGTGTTGATTTCACTGGATGTATTTGAGATTTGTCCTGGTGAATTCAGACCGCGCATTACCGGTGTTGACTGTTTGAATTGGTTCGAACAGCAAGATGTGGGCTTCTTGCCTTGCGTGGGGACGATGGATCGTGCCCCTGGGAATGACGACCATGTCACCTTCTGAAAGATGGATGGTTTGGTCTTCCAATTCCATGTCAAATGATCCATGCAGGACCAGAAACATTTCGTCTTCGTCCTCGTGGGCATGCCAGACAAACGGTCCTTTTATCTTTGCCAGTTTGACATGCTGACCATTGAGTGAAGCTACGATATATGGGTCCCAATACTGATCAACCTGTTTCATGGATGTTGCCAAGTTGTATTTCCTGATCATGACTTCATGTATTTTGTTAAAAATAGAGAGAATTGCTTGCCAAGGGGAACCAATGTGATTAAGGATCCAGCCTAGACAGAGGACTATTGATACAGACGCGATGTCATGATTTTACGATGAGCTCCACAAATATCGATTCGTCGGCGCGTAATTTTGGAATGAGCGCATGAAAAGAAACGATCGGAGCAATCGTTGTGGCGTTAAGGTTGAAGGTAATTCTGAGGACCAACCTGTTGTTATGGCAATCCATCACCAGCGATTTATTGATTGAGGCAAGCCCATTGGTCAGGCCCTTCATCCCTGCTACCAGGTCATAGCTCGTCCAGTCGACTTCAGGACTGCATGAGCCACCAATCCTAAGATCGAAATCTTCCTGTGAGCGAATCAACTCGAATTCCTTATCCGTTGAAACGGTCATTTGAAAGGGCGTATTGAAGCAGCCCAAATCTTCGAGATTTTTTATTGAGACCTCTCCCGTCATACAGGCATTATCCTCGCCACACGAAAGTACGAGAAACGCGACACCAAGGACCCAACAGATTTTTTTCATTATTCACACCTTACATTACAAGAACGGACAACGGCCTTTTTGTGTGTCGCAAATATCTAATTTTTTGAAAGACGGCAAGGTTGGTTTTCAGCGTCCATGCCTCATTTTGATACCTTTGCTCGATGGAGTTGTTTCAAATCATAACCATCCTGGTCGTAGTATCGGCTGGATTTGCTTATTTGAATGAACGCTTCGTCAAATTGCCCTACACCATAGGTGCCATGGTGATAACGATTGCCATGTGCATCGTATTGACCGTACTGGGCTTCCTCGACGTACCGTTTACTAATCCATTGAAGGAATTGATTCAGCAGGTCGATTTCTCAACTGTCTTGCTCGAAATTATGTTGAGCTTTCTTCTTTTCGCGGGGGCGCTGCATACCAATTTTGACCAGCTGAAGGTCCATCGGGGCCCCATACTCGCATTTGCGACCATTGGGGTGATGACATCTACAGTGTTAATAGGAGGCTCGATGTATTATGTCCTTCAATGGATGGGGATGCCCGTATCGCTTATTTATTGTTTGCTCTTTGGTGCGCTTATCTCACCAACAGACCCAATTGCGGTCCTGGGAATTCTCAAAAAAGTGGGTGTACCCAAAAAGCTGGAAACCAAAATTGTCGGGGAAAGCCTGTTCAACGATGGGGTGGGGGTGGTCATATTTATCACGCTTTTCACCATTGCCAAGGTGGGTGTCGACCAAATTACTTTCGGCGAAATAGGACTTCTGCTGGTAGAAGAAATACTTGGCGGCATTGCACTTGGTCTTGCCTTGGGATGGATAGCCTATGGATTGATGAAGTCCATCGATGACTACAGTGTGGAGATCATGATAACGATCGCTATCGTTATGGGAGGATACCTTGTGGCCCAGAAACTTCATTTTTCAGGTCCTTTGGCTGTGGTGGTTGCAGGTCTGATCGTAGGACATGATACGGTGCGCGATAACATGATGTCTGAAGTGACGGAACAGTATGTCGATAAGTTTTGGGAAACATGGGATGCCCTGCTTAATGGCATACTATTCGTTCTGATTGGCCTCGAAATATTGATCCTTGAATACAATGGAGCTTTTATTACCGCCGGATTGATCGCCATACCTATTATTTTGCTGGCCAGGTGGCTATCGCTTTCCTTGCCAATACGATTTTACCGTGAAAAACTGGAATTCATCAGGAATACGGGTCTCATCATGACTTGGGGTGGATTGAGAGGTGGTATTTCAATTGCATTGGCCTTGTCATTGACTTCGGGGATGAATCGCGACTTGATCATCATGATGACCTATGTAGTCGTGATATTCTCCATCATCGTACAAGGACTATCGATTGGTCCGGTGGCGCGAAAGCTCATAGGAAAAAATTAAGATTATCGAATTCATATTTTTTTACTTCATCAATCATCCATTTTTCAGGAGAGCATGTAAAATGCGAGCTGCCAATGAATTGAATGGCGATTTATAGGAACGTAGACAACGAAGTACAGTGATGACGGCTGCAGGAATGCCCGTTCATATGTGAACTACCTGGTGCTATGAAAGGGATGTCCGAAGCTTGAAGCGTCAGTGACCTCTTGAATCCATTTCAACACCCGGAAAGCGCGAAGGGTGTTCCACCGGCTCGGTTGACCTGCCTTCTCCATCTCGAAGTGAAGTTGACCGGGAAGTTGGGCCTGGACGTTCCAGGTACCGTCCTTATTGCGTTTTTTGACAAGTACATCCATGGCGTCCTGCATTCTGTCGTCCCAGGACCACGCGATACTCTGAAAGTAGTCCAAGGCTCTCAAAATATTGTATTTCCAGCGATGCGGAAATCGCAGCAGTAGAAATTCGGGGTGAATCACTTTGCCGGTTCTGTCGGATCGGAACAATCGATGTATTAAGATGAATTCGATGGCTGCCTTTTGTGCCATCATCAATTCCTCGAGTCGATACTGATATCCATTTTTCCTGTATTCGGCAATTCCCTCCAGGACAGACAGGGTGCTGTGCAGGGAGCTGTGGACAGCACCCGATCTGTTGGATCGGCAATTGAAGCCTCCATCTGCCATATGTTCAGTCAACAGGTAATCCACAACAGAGCGAAGCGAATATTCATCGGTCATAAAGTAGCAAGCGTAGTTAAGGAACATACCATTGACACAGACGTCGCTTTTTTTCTCTGAACCGATGGCGAGGATGCCGCCGTCATTGGTTTTCTCTTCTTTTAGAATTTTTTCAATTGTTTTTTGTATTGCCGGGTGATCCGGCCGGACACCCAGGATTTTAAGATCGAGGATTGTATAGTGTGATGACGTCCATTTTGGTTGGTAAAATTTTCGACCCCAGTGTCCGTCAGCGTTTTGCTCTCGAAGAAATGCTTTACCATATCCCTCTCTTTCAATGCGATCCTGCAGATCTCCTTTAACTATACCGTAAAGGTCCCGGAAGACCTGGTATTGGATGGATACATCTCCTTTCAACAACCATTCGATGATTTGTTCGCGATCCATGGCAGAAAAGATGGTATGTCAAATTTATGTACAATGGTATATACAGACATCATACAACTCGAAGGTGGGTATTTTTTATGTCCACAGGTAGTAGGTGCTGGGATTAAGTAGGTACATGACGGCAAGTACCTTGAATTGCCATTTGCTACTTGCGATGCTGGAATTGATCATTTGCAAATTCCCAGCCGCGAACATCGCATGAAGTTTACACAGCTCGTTCCTCTTTTCCCGGGAAATCTTGTTTTTGCAGGTACCAGAAACTCAGAATGGCGGCACCGGTATCGGCGAGCGGAAAAGAATACCATATGCCGTTAAGTCCAAAAAAAGTGGGTAAAATAAGTACCAGTGGTATCAATAGGATGCCTTGCTTCGCCAATGCCAGCATCAACGCTGGTAAAGCCCTGCCAATGGCTTGAAAATATCCGGATCCAATGAGATTAATGGCAATGAGCGGGGTGGCACCAAAAATCCATCGCATTGCCGGGACGGTCTGGCTGACCAATTCCTTGTCAGTCGTGAAAACACTGATTATGGCTGGAGTAAAGATCATTATGGCCAAAAAGATAACGAGGGCAATGACTGTGGCATATCCTATGGACAACCGGATGGTCAGTTTCAGACGGTCCCACAACCGCGCTCCGAAATTGTAACCTGCGACAGGGAGAAATCCCTGGGTGATGCCCATGACAGGGAACAAGGCAAACATCATGCAACGGCTCGCGATACCATACATGGACACGGCTATTTCTGATCCATAGAAAAACAAGGAATTATTGAGTACAATGGTGAGCAGTGCAATGGTTCCCTGGCGTGCTAGGGTTACAGAACCGATGGCAAAGGTTTCTTTGATAATGCTCCAATGTGGATACATGTGATGCCAGTTTATGCGGAGCTCAGATTTTCCAAAAAATAAGAAGGTAGCCGTGAAAATCCCCGAGGCCATAAACGATATTGCAGAAGCCCATCCAGCCCCGACCATGCCCATCTCAAGCCAAATGATAAAAATGGGATCGAGGATGATGTTGAGGATGGCCGGAAGGATCAAAGTTATCATTGCCATTTTTGGAAATCCAAGAGCGCGTATGACCGGGTTGGTCATCATCGCCCACGCCAGGAATGTAACGCCGGCAAGCATGATCCCGAAATACTCCTGGGATGGCCGCAACAGTTCTCCTTTTCCCCCGAATGCAGAGAGGATTTGATCCATAAAGGCATAACCAAATCCCACCAGTAACACCACGAATATGAGCGTCACGGTGACCATATTTCCCCAGACTGTATTAGCACGTTCGTAATCGTCCTTGCCTAAGGCGCGAGAAAAGGCACTAGATCCACCAATTCCAACCGCCATTCCGATGCTGGAGATGAGAAAAACGATGGGCATGACTACAGTTATAGCACCAATGCCAAGCGGCCCTATAAACCTTCCAACAAAAATCGTATCAACAATGATATTCAGCGACATGACCAGGATGCCAATGGATGCTGGAACGGACTGTTCAAGCAGCAGTCTTCCTATATCCTCGGTACCAAATCTGTCGGATCGTTTCTTATTCATGATGAGCGCCGCAAAGATGAAACAATTAACGAACCTGATGCGATTCTTAACAAATGGTTCAGAATTTCCAGTCGACTTTATCCCATCGATCACATGTCAAAGATGGTCGAGAATCACCATCCAAAAGATAAAAAATGGACCCTAGAAGACACGTTTGATCAAATTTTGACAAGACAAGTCAACTCCTCAACACTCTTCGTGGATGATGCGTTACTTGCCGACAGTTTTAAACTATCGGCAAGTTGTCAAGGTCGAGGTATGTCCAGACCCAAGGTTTTTATTTCTGCAGATACTTGGGTGGCCGTCGATGGAGTGTGGATTGTTCGTAGGCGTAGGCCATGGCAATGAGTGATGACTCGCTCCAGGCTGACCCGAAGAAGGAAATACCTATAGGCAATTCTTCAATAAAACCCATAGGCACGGTGATATTGGGGTATCCGGCATGTGCTGCCGGCGAAGATGATCCAAGACTGAAGTTATCGCCATTGATCAAATCCGTTTTCCAAGCTGGACCACCTGTCGGGGCAATGATGGCATCTACGTTCAGGGATTTCAATATACGATCTATGCCCTTTTCAGTGCTACCCTTTTTCATCCTGTCGAGAGTTTCGAGATATTCACTCGAAGTGACGTCGCTTTTTTCGGCCGCCTGTTCGAGATATTCTTGCCCGAAATATCTCAATTCATCAGGATCGTTGTTGTTAAAAGCTATCAGGTCGTCGATGGACCTTATGGGTGCATCTTCGCCAAGAGAGGCGAAGTATTTATTTAAGCCATCCTTGTATTCATAGAGCATTACCTGGAAAGAGTCGCCAGATGTATTGGTTTCCGAAATGGTGTCGATTTCGATGACTTCGGCACCCAATGACGTGATTTTTTCCACAGCTGCCTGCATCAGGCTATCCACTTTCTTGTGCCGCCCTCGTATTGATGTATAATACGCCAGGCGCTTACCGCGAAGGCCCTCGGGATCCAAAAAAACCGTGTAGTCACCATAAAAAAGCGCAGATTCGACAAGTGTCTTTGGGTCATTGGGATCGGGACCGGCCATGACCCCAAGACAAATTGCAGCATCTTCTACGGTGCGCGCCATTGGACCGGCACTGTCCTGCGTGAAGGAAATGGGTATGATGCCGTCACGCGAGATGAGTCCTACGGTCGGTTTTATTCCAACTATACCATTGGTAGTAGACGGGCAAACGATCGATCCATTGGTTTCAGTACCTATAGCGACTATACACAAGCTAGCTGCCACAGCTGCTCCAGAACCCGAACTAGAACCACACGTGTTTCGGTCAAGGACGTAGGGATTTTTTGTTAGTCCACCTAGTCCGCTCCAGCCACTGGTGGATCTTTGTCCCCTGAAATTGGCCCACTCGCTGAGGTTGGTCTTGCCAAGAATGACAGCACCAGCTTCCCGCAATTTTGTCGTGATGAACGCATCATCGGGCGGCAGGCTGCCTTGTAAAGCTTTAGACCCCGCCGTCGTTGGCATATTCCCAGTGTCAATGTTGTCTTTGAGTAGAACAGGAATTCCGTGCATGGGTCCACGCTGTTGGCCTTTCTTCCATTCTTCGTCCAATATTTTTGCCTCATCCATAACGGTGGGATTAAGCGCGATGACCGAATTGATGGCAGGCCCGTTCCTGTCTATCATCTCGATGCGGTCCAAAAATGCCCGGACCAACTCTACAATGGTCGTCGATCCTTCTTCGAACATTTTGCGAATTTGCGCGACGGTAATTTCTTCTATATCCATAGAATCCCGGGCATCACACGCCATCAGGGGAAG
>JBFKOL010000231.1:0-7058 GCA_041628815.1 Saprospiraceae bacterium
ATTGCCCTAAACAATGTGAATCTGTTATTGGTTACGCCTGATCGGTATTTCACATGCCGTACCTAAAGGCATGGATGGCAAACGTTCTTATTAAGGGTCAACGATATGAAGTCCCATAGGGATCATAGTAACTGCATTATGTAACCAAACCAGGGATGTTCGAAGATTGGACTGCGATCAAGTTTAGTTGGAACCAAGCGAATCACTTGACACCATTCAATTCATCCTTGAGGAGTTGGAGTACTCTACGTGTTTCTTCAAGAGCAGTTGTATAATGACGCTTATAAAATCCTCTTTGCGCTTCAGCAGTATTGACTAATCCATAGAAATAATGGTCCCTGGAAACTTTATCAAAATCCATTGGTGTAAGGCCTCTCGCTTTTCTTATGAACCGGTCCATCAAATAATTATCGAAATCGGGCCGGACCGTTCTTCCCCACTCCTGTTGTCGATACAACCTGAGATAGGTATCCTCATATAAGTTAATGATTTCATTTTTCAAAGCTTCATTCTGAATGATGTCAAAACCAGTACTTCGCAGGGACTCATATCCCGAATTGGATATCACCAGGTTGGAATTATTCAATAAGGCCCTATGGATATGGTTACCCAAAGAATCGGAAAATGGCAATTGGTTCTCTATGACGTGTAATATTATTCTTCCGGACACATTGTTTCGATCAATTCCTGATAAGGTGGATGCTATCCTATTGATATTCAATTCGATGCTTCGACTGAGATTCTCGAGTGCCTTTTTTTCTTTTTGACGTTCCTGCTGAAAAGTATTCCAATTATTGATCTGGAGAGCTATCAATATCCCGATGACGACAAGGGCAATCTCGCCGATGGCATAGAGAAAATACCTCCTTGTACTTCCTGAAGCCATCAGCGACCGGCGAATTTTGCGCAGAAGGGTCAGCATATCGTTGTAATCTAAAGAATTACGCCAGTATACACCCGGCTATTGATCCTTCTCAAATATCAGGTGGTCATTAAAAAAAGGAAGCATTTCCGTCAGGTAAGGCCCGTCATCGGTAAACTTGGGAATGCCGTGACCGCCGTTGTATTCTTCGGCATGATGGTAGACCCCATAGCTCAACAGCTTATTGGTCAACGTTCGGTTCGACGCGGTTATGTACGGTATATCGTGCCTGCCCCAGTCAAACTTGATGGCATTGAGCTTTCTTAATCCATCAATGTGATGATCCACCAAACCGACAAGCGTATTATCGTGCCATATCTTCAACACATCGTCATGGATGATCCATACATCGTTTTCGATCGTGAGCGGCAGATCACAGTAAAAAGGTGGTTTTCCCAGATTGGGCGTAAAGGTTCTGCCATAAGCAATGATGGCCTTGGACATAAATGAGGCATTGAGATCTTTTATTGTCCCGGCTTTTGCCGCCAACTCAAAAGCGCTCCTGTTGGCCAGGCTGAAACCATGGGTCAGCGCCCCTATAGCCGGACTGTGCGCATAGACAGCGCCGTAAACATCCGGGTATCTCATGGCCAGCCGCAGTGCCCCGTAGCCACCCATCGAGAATCCCGCAATGCCCCGGCTGTCCTTCGAGGCAAGGGTACGGTAACGCTGATCGATGTACTGAACGACCTCCCTGGCCATCAGGTCTTCCCAGTTGCCTGTCAACTTTGAATTGGCATAGTTGCTGCCCCCGTATTCCGTGGTGTTATCGACAAATACCATGATGATCGGGGCGATGACGTTTTGGGTAATGGCTTTATCCAGGAATCCCAGCCACGTGTCGATGTTTTGGCCTGGCCAACGGCTTATACTGTAAAAGAGACTGTCTGCCGGTGTCATTCCAAAGCCATGTGCCCAATAGACTACAGGATACCTGGACGTAGAACTTTCGTATGCCGGGGGTAAATAAATCGCGATGTGCCGGGTAGCGTCTTCTCCTCCCGGATTTTGGCTGATGGACTTGGCCTCGATGATCTCGTGAACAATGGTGCCTGCTTCCCCCTGACTGAACAATACTGTAGAAGTCAACAAGGTTAAAGCCAGCGGGATTGCAACAAAGAATGTTTTCATGCTTGGATTTTTCGTGTCGATTCTCAAGATAGGCAAACAGCAGATACCACCATCCTTATTGATTCGGTTGAATGTCTTTTGCCGCTTCGAAGTAGGCTACAAAATCCTGGTTAAACCCCGACCGCCAGTTTTCTCCGATCCAATATTCACTGAATCGAGGGGTTCTGAAGACTTCCTTGTCCTGTAAACCATAGCTGTGCAGGGCGGAATCATCAAAAAATCCTTCGCTGTACTGAAAGAAGACATTTTCAAAACGCCGGAGATGGATGGTCATCATGAACGATCCTCTTCTCCACTCGCTGGGTGTGACCTCTTCGTCGGTATACCAGACTTTATACCAGATGTCGTTGGTTTCTTTTTGGCTGGCATATTTTAACCAATCCTGGTTGAGTTCGGCAAGGGCGTGGCGTGCCTGAGCACGGGCCAGTTTGGTGTTCTGCCGGACTTCGTAACCGACAAACAACAGGGATATCACCACGGCAATCGTGGCGATCAATTCTATCAGTGGAGAGTATTTTATGTACTTCCTCATAGGTAAAATATGATTCTTTAATGGTCAATTTACTTGTTTATCATTCCTGCAGTTAACCATCGTTGGTTCGATTATTCCACCCATTCTTCATTCGGCAAAGACGCCATTCTATCATACTCGTTATTCAATTCTAACTGAATTAGGTTCTTAAGGTAATGACATCTGAGTGACAGATGGTGCAGCGTAACATTTTCTAGAAACCGCGTGAATCTCTTTTCATGCGTAAATTCCCTGGTAAACTCCAAAAGATCTTGGTTGTTATTCAGCGTCCGGTGAAACCACTCCGCGTCGTCTCCCTCTTCATCACCAAACAACTTATAGGTGAGATTGGCATAGTTGGATTTTCTCTGGTCCTGCCGCTCATAGGCATGATCCCAAAAAGAATAATAACCCAATATGGCTGCCCTTAAATGTGAATTGGTGATCAATCTGAGATTCCCCGATGAAATGATGTCGTCAAAGGTGGCTTTGGATCTTTCATTGACGATCGCCCATCCGAGATAGGCGCTGTATTCGATGGCTGTCCTTATGGATTCTTCGCAGCAGGAAGGATCCCTGCCCAGCAATCGGTCGATGATTTCCAATCCCGGTTTCTTCTCTTCTATCAGTATGAAGCGATTCCTTTCTATGCAAATGGAATCCGTATGTAAATCCGACAAGAAACTTTCCAAGTATGTTCTTTCCAGTTTGTTCTCGACACGATGTTGATTCCATCTGTTCACCTGTAATGCCAGCAGGATGCCTATCATGACGAGCAGAATCTCTCCGACGGCATATAGGAGGTACTTTTTCGTCGCTCCGGAGTCAAGAATTCCTTGTCGCAATCTTCTGAAGAAAATCAGCATGCGTTAAAGATAGAGAACCGGGGCGACCTCACGGATCTTTTCTTTATCAGCTGTTGGGACATCCATCAGTTGGCAGTAGATGGCCCGAGCAATTGCTTTTATCCAGTTCGTCGTTGATCAATTCGAGGACCCGGTTCGTCTCCACGGCCAGATCGGCTTCCACAGTCATCAGGGTATTTCTGCCTTCCGTATAGGCCCTGATCCAGCCAATGAAATACTGATCGTCATACAAGGCTTCAAAATCAATGGGCTTCAAGTCCGGCTCCCTGTAAATAAAGAGTGGGACATAATAATCGATAAAAGCATCATAGGGTTCATTGATTTCATTATAAGTCGAATAAAATTGCGGATAGGTAGATTCGAACAGGTTCAACACTTCTTTTCGCAATGTTTCATCGTGGATCATCCCATATCCTGCATTCTTGTATTGCTCGTATCCCAGTTCTGACAGGTACAAACGTTTTTTTGAGACTCTTGAAAGATGGAAATGATAATCCAGGCTGTCGTGATAGGGTTTTTTATTGTCCAGTGTTTCAAGGATGGTTTGACTGGAGATATTGAATTCCTTCAACATTTCGATATCCTCAAGGATGGTTTGACGGTTGATCGACAGGTTTTCGACCAGGGCGGACAAAATCTCCCGTTCCCTGACCAGGTTTTTTCTGCCTTCATTCCAATTGTTGATCTGAAGTGCTATAAGGATCCCTGTGACCACCAGAGCGATCTCGCCGATGGCATAGAGGAGATATTTTCTTGTTGATCCAGAGTCAAGGAATCCCTTTCTGATTTTTCTGAGAAATGTGAGCATATGTCATCTGCCATGATTCAGGATGGCAGAAGTTCAAGATAGTGAATTTGACCATGGACAATTCAACCAAAAGGCGAACAGATGTTGCAATTCTCGTTCCCTGTACGCCGTACCTGCAAACCAGCTTAGCGACAGAAAGAGATGTCCTCCATCGAGTATCCCGTAATCGTGTTCATGACTCACTCAAAATAATGGTCTATCTCGTAATTCGTAATTGGTCAATTATCTTTTTTTCCCAATTCGTCCTTTATTTGCTGGAGTACCTTTTCGGTTTCATCGTAACTATCTTGCAGGATTTCAGCAATCCAAAGTCGAAAACCTTTTAGTCTCAGTAACCAACTCATCAATCGATTTCCTTTGACAAGTACATCAAAATCAAATGGAGTAAACTCTCTGTAACCTTTCCGGGCTGCTTCATCTATACGAACTTTTAGATAAAAATGTTGATCCAAGAATTTCCTCAACTCAGCGCTGCCCCACTCTATCCTGTCGTATCTCGATCTTAAATCCTTATAAGTGACCTCAAAAAGGGTAATGATCTCCTTCTTCAACAGATCATTCTGTATAATTTCGAATCCGGTATTTTTAAGCGACTCATACCCTACGTAGGACAAAAACGAGCCTTCGTCTACGGCATTGAGTGCCAGGGGAAAGAATTTGTCCAAAGTATCGGAATAAGGAATCTCCTTCTCAATGAAGGAAATAACTACGTCGGTGTATTCATTATCCGTTTCTCCCCGTGCTATATTGATATCTAATCTTGCCAGGTTAGTCTCAAGATTTTCAATTATTTCATGGAGTATCTTTTCTTCTGTTTCGCGATCCTTTCTCCATTCATTCCAATTATTGATTTGCAGGGCAATCAATATCCCGATGACAACAAGGGCAATCTCGCCGATGGCGTAAAGGAGGTATTTTCTTGTTGAACCGGATTCAATCAATGATTTTCGGATACGCCTAAGCAGAGTGATCATGTCTGTTGATTCTTTTTGTCATTAGAGCTATCCTCACCAGAAAAGAAAATCTCTCTTTTGTTTTGACACCTTTACCACGGTTTCGGTGCCTAAAATCGGTTCCGTCATTCGAAGAAAGCTGATTATATAACATTGGAATGTGCCCCTCTCCCATATGGTCCCGTCAGGGACCTCATATGGAAAGAAAAAATAATTCAGAATTACGCAACCCGTGCCGTCAGGTACGGAATATGTCAAATCACGCTCTTCAAGATAGACAGATCAATCCTGAAAATGGAATGCATCTTGGAATTTCAATTATTGCTCTAATACAAAGTGAATCTGCTATTGATTTAGCATGATGGAAAATTCATACGCCTTACCTGACGGCACGGAATAATTCCGTCTAAATCAAAAGCAACCGATATTGCGTCCCTAACGGACGATGAAAACTGAAGTAGATAATTTGAAACCTCTCAAAAAATAAACCACTACAAAATCATTAACTCTTATTGGTTTCTTTTCTGCAATTCCTCGACAATCAATTGAAGTACCCTTTCTGTCTCCGACAATCCTTCGATGGTCTCTTCTCTCATCCAGGTGTAATTGTTCAAATGGCTTGTAACGGAAGCGTAGTAAGGTTTTGAACCTACCAATTCATCGAAATCGAAAGGTTTTAACGAGTGTCTCTTGTCGTTGTATAAAAGTTGACCGACGATCTGCTTGTTGTAGGTATTGTGTAGTTTGAACGTTTCGTCAAAGGAAATGATGGCCCGGTAGGTGTTTTCAAACAAATGCAGAATTTCATCGCGGAGGGATTTGTTGGTGATGAGGTTGAATCCATTGTTGCGAAGCGATTCATAGCCCACATAGGATATCACATCGGCCCCTCCATATCCGCGTGTAGCTCTCGAATAATGAATACCCAACGAATCGTGGCTGGGAAATCGATTGTCAATGACATTTAAAACGATGTTGCAAGCTTGCAGCCCGGTGGTAAAATATTCGACCCTTCCTGCTATCAATGAGACATTGCTTTCAAGATTCAACTTCAAGTCTTTCAATATCTCGATCTCCAATTTTCTGTCCTTTCTCCATTCATTCCAGTTGTTGATCTGTAACGCGATCAGAATACCGATGACCACCAAAGCTATTTCTCCTGTGGCATAGAACAGGTATTTTCTAGTTGAACCGGATTCAATCAATGACTTTCGGATTTTACTAAGGAAGGTGAACATGTCTAATTGCTATCTAAGTTCTTGATCAATTGCCTTGATGAGTTGAATGGTCTTTTCCTTCTTGTCCAAAGCATCACTGATCAAATCGGATTTCCATGTGATCTTGCCTTTTAAAAAGTAATAAAATTCTTTCTCAGGCCACATATGTTGTAGTTCACCAAATTGTCTCATTAACGGAGTTGTCCGGTCCGAGAAGTAGGCCATAGATACATCTCTAATTACGGTAGTAAAGTTTTCATATTCCTTCTCATGAAGTTCGACGACATTCACTCGCAATGAATCAGAAGAGATAATGTCTGTACCCTGGTATTTCAATGTTTCATACGAAGATGTCGTAAGGGCAATTTGCTCAAGGTAGGTTATTCCTTCAGCATACCTCTCCAATGAATCGTGATAAGCAATATGATTGTCCAAATACCTGATCATGGTCTCCATATTCCTCACACGCGTACCTTGCATTGCGACAAAATCATCAAATACTTGCACATTGAGTGCCAGGTTGGCTTTAAGCTCCCTTAATGTCTTGGTTTCCCTGATTTTATCCTTGCGCGTCTCGTTCCAGTTGTTGATTTGAAGCGCAATGAGTATGCCGATGACCACCAGTGCGATCTCTCCAATGGCATAAAGGA
>JBFKOL010000232.1:0-6987 GCA_041628815.1 Saprospiraceae bacterium
ATACACCTCAACAAAGGTGAAGAAGTTCACGCCGATGCCTTCCAGGGACACCTTGACGTCCTCAAACTTGGACTCCCTGATAATGGCCTCTATTTTTTTCATAACTATGGTTAATTAGAGAATGGAATAATTACTTTCGAGGGCAATGTTATGGAGCACCAAACGCAAAACAGAGCTTTATTCTACTCCAAATGTTATCTTTAATGAAAGTTTTACTTCGTATGATTAATTGAGAATCAATAGGTTAGATCTTTTAATCGTGTTATGCCAATATCCAATACTCAATTACTTTTCGGGCTTATAAAATCGCTGACAAAGGCAGATAAGCGGAATTTTAAACTTTATGCGAAGCGCATTCAGGGTGACGAGAGCATGAAGTTCATTCAGTTATTTGAGGTCATGGATAAGCTGAAAGAACTGGATGAAGAACGCATTTTGAAGAAGCTCGATGGCATTGACAGGGCGCAGTTTTCCAATCTAAAAAGGCACCTTTATAAACAAATTCTTACAAGTCTCAGGCTGATCCACATCACCCGCATTAAGTCTATTGAGATCAGGGAGCAAATTGACTTTGCTCATGTGCTTTATTCCAAAGGTTTGTACCAACAAAGTTTGAAAATTCTGCAAAGGGCAAAGCGTATTGCCGACGAAAACGACCTGGATTTACTGGTGCTGGAAATAATTGAATTTCAAAAGATCATAGAGTCACGACACATAACCCATACCGGACCAATAAAAAACGATGCCTTAACTGTTGAAGCACGTGATCGCCTTGACAAGGTCTATAAGTCGGTAGTCTTGTCCAACTTGCGTGTCAGGCTTCACGGATATTACATAGCAAACAGTCATGTGAAGAATGAGCAGGAAAAAGGAGAGATCATGAAGTTCTTTAATGAAAACATGAGCTCAATAAACTATTCCGCCTTGGGTGACCTGGATCGGGTGTACCTTTATCAATCCTACGTCTGGTATTACTATATTCTGCTCGATTTTCACAAGTGTTTTGAATATGCCAGGCGATGGGTCCAAACCATTGAGGCAAACCAAGACCTAATGCGACAGGATCCGGATCTTTACATGAGGGGATTTCATTACCTGCTGACGGCAGCGCACAATCTTGGTGACCTCGAAAACCTCGTGTACTACCTTGATATCTTAGAGCGGTTCAGGAAGTCGAATTATGCCAAGTTCAATGAAAATTCAAAGATCTTTTCTTTTCTGTACGTTCACTGGGCGCGTTTCAATGTTCATTTTCTAAAGGGGACGTTCGGTGATGGTCTTCAGTTGATTCCAAGGACCATGAGAAGGATCAACAGGTACCGCGAAAGGATCGCCCCACATCGCATTATGGTCTTATATTACAAAATTGCATGGATGTACCTGGCCAATGGTGATTCTGGCAAGGCCATCACATACATCAACAAGATCCTTAACGAGGGACAAGGCCATTTCCGGGCGGATATTCAGGCCTACACCAGGCTCTTGTTCCTCATGGCCCATTATGATGACGACAATATAGACCTGCTGCCATATCTGGTCAACACCACAGACTCTTTCTTTAAAAAGTCCATTGTACGCAACAAGCTACAGGATGCCACACTGTCATTTTTCAAAAAGGTCGGCACCGTAAGTATTTCGAAGCGCCACCAGATGCTGGTGGATTTTAAAGAAACGCTGGAAGAGATTCGAAAGGATCCCTATGAACAACGCGCATTTTCCTACCTTGATATCTACAGTTGGACAAGGGCGAAAATAGAGAGAAAACCTGTCGCGGCAATAGTGCGTTCAGAACCTGTAATCCATGCATAAAAAAAGCCGCACGTGAGAAACCATGTGCGGCTTTTTACTTGACGGAATTTTATTTATTATTCCCTGTTCATAAATAGCAGCAGGAAATACAAGAACATGACCAGAGCGGACAATGCACTTGCTATATAAGTCATAGCAGCCCACCACAGGGCATCCTTGGCACCATCGTATTCCATTCCTTGCGTAGTGCCGGTATTATCCAGCCAGACAAGTGCTCTTCTACTGGCATCGAACTCTACTGGCAAAGTGACCAGCGCAAAAAGCGCGGTGATCCCGAAGGTCACCACAAGGGCTAGCATAAGTATGTTGCCAATGTAGCCCGCTCCGGCACCCATGCCAAAAATGAATCCAAGGAATAGAAGTTGCTGAAGAGAAGACGAAGCCTGGACAGCCGGGACAAGAGCAGACCGCACCTTAAGCATTTGATATGCCTCGGCGTGTTGTACTGCATGGCCGCATTCATGGGCAGCCACGGCTGCTGCAGAAATACTCCTTCCCTGGTACACCTCGGGACTGAGTGATACAGTCTTTTTCAATGGATTGTAATGATCGCTCAGGAATCCTCTACCCTCAACGATTTTTACATCGTGAATACCATAGTAGGATAGCATGTCTCTTGCAATCTGAGCCCCTGACTTACCAGATCTGAGCCCCATCTTGCTGTACTTTTTGAATTTTCCTTTTAACCTGGAACTGACGACCAATCCAATAAGGGTGGCAGCTCCAATGATTACATAATATCCCAACATGAGATTAACTTTTAGCTTTTGTGTTTAATTAGTTCAAATTTAGTGTATGGCACCAGTACATCTGGTACTTTAACGCCAGTCGCTCCCTGATTGTTTTCGAGCAGAGCCGCCATGATCCTGGCAAGTGCCAACGCACTTCCGTTCAGCGTATGTGCCAGTTGCTTCTTTCCATCGGCATCTTTATACCGCAGTTTTAACCGATTCGATTGGAATGTCTCGAAATTGGACACTGAACTTACTTCCAACCATTTTTTTTGTGCTCCCGAAAATACTTCAAAGTCATAAGTAAGTGCCGAAGTAAATCCAAGATCACCACCGCATAAACGCAAAACACGGTATGGCAGTTCCAATTTGTCGAGCAATGTGCCCACATATTCGACCATTTCCTCCAACGCATCATATGAACGTGTTGATTCTGTAACCTGTACGATTTCCACCTTGTCGAATTGGTGAACCCTGTTAAGACCTTTTACATCTGCGCCGTAGGACCCGGCTTCACGCCTGAAACATGGTGTATATCCAGTCATTTTGACAGGCAATTGATCCAGGTCGAGTACTACATCTCTTAGAATATTGGTCAGGGGAACTTCTGCGGTAGGAATCAGATACAGGTTATCCGTTTGTACATGATACATCTGCCCCTCTTTATCGGGAAGTTGCCCGGTGGCGCGTGCTGAAGCTTCATTA
The DNA here is from genome assembly GCA_041628815.1 of Saprospiraceae bacterium. Classification (GTDB taxonomy): domain Bacteria; phylum Bacteroidota; class Bacteroidia; order Chitinophagales; family Saprospiraceae; genus JBFKOL01. Next base: position 3,246 of record JBFKOL010000232.1, read on the forward strand.
ACCATAAGGGGAGGGATAAATTCTTCGTATCCCGCCTTGGCTCCTTCATCAAGAAAAAAGGCAACCAGAGCCCGTTGCAGTTGTGCGCCGGGGCCGCGGAATACTGGAAATCCCGGACCAGTAAGTTTTGTTCCCATCTCGAAATCCAGAATGCCAAATTCCTTGCCCAATTCCCAATGCGGAAGAGCTCCTTCATGAAGGGTTGGCATGTGGCCGCTGGTTTTTACGACCTGATTATCCTCAGCCGTACTGCCGGCAGGTACTGTGGGGTGGGGAACATTCGGAATGGAAAGCAACAATTCTTCGATCTGGGTCAGCACCTCGCGTTGTGCTTCGTCAAATTTTTTGCTTTCTTCTTTTATCCGGGCTACTTGAGTTTTGGCTTCTTCCGCCTCAACAGTCTTTCCTTTTTTGTACCAACTGCCGATCTGTCGCGATAGTTGATTCACTTGTCGAAGGAGTTCATCAAGCGAAGTCTGGTTGTTCTTTCGTTTGTCATCCAACTGTACCACCCGGTCCAGAATGGAAAGTTCGTCATCTGAATAACCCCTCACCTTAAGTCGTTTAGCAATGTACGAGCGTTCTTCCCTTATTCTTTGTATTGTGATCATAATGCCTTAAAATGAAGCGCAAAGGTTCAATAAATATTTTGTTTTTGATGTTTCAATTCTTGAAATTTAAATGTATTTTTGCGCGGATTTAATGCTACTCTTTTCAGAATCCGCTCCGAAATCTTATCGCAAAAAATACTTCACGATCGGACGGCAGTTCTAGATTAAGAATGAAAAACTCCGAAACATAGGACCTATTCATCAAACCGTACTTTTAAAACTCCTTAGACTATGTATGATATTTTGCAATTGAATGAAATGTTGGTACCTGAATTAAGGGATATTGCAGAAAGCCTGGGTATGAAATCTTACAAAAGATTGAGCAAGCAGGATTTGATCTACAAAATCCTCGACCAGCAAGCCATCGAACCAGAAAAAGCAAAGGAACATAAACAAAAAGAAGAAAGTACCAACGGTGCTACGCCAAAGGATTCCGGCAATCATTCTCCAGAGAGAGCCAAAAGGGAAGTCAAAGAGGAAAAAACGGAGCCTAAAAAAACTGAGGACGTAGTGGGTGAAGTCAAAGAGAGCTCTGCTAAGGAAGGACAGGGACGGGGAAGACGTCAGCGAGAAGATCAGAACAAAAGAGAGCGTCCTGCCAAAAAGGATCACGAGCATAAGCAGGAACGCGAAGTCAAGAAACGCGAAAAGGTAAAAAAGTTCAATGTCGAATTGGATGGTATCATAGAAGGGGAAGGAGTCCTTGAAATGATGCCCGACGGATATGGGTTTTTAAGATCTTCTGATTACAACTATTTGACCTCACCCGATGACATTTACGTTTCTCCTTCACAGATTAAGTTGTTTGGGTTGAAGACAGGGGATACCGTCAAGGGAGCCATTCGACCTCCGAAGGAAGGTGAAAAGTATTTCGCTTTGCTCAAGGTATCGATGATCAATGGTTTGAGCTCTGAGGCCATAAGGGACAGAGTACCGTTTGACTATCTTACGCCGTTGTTCCCAACCGAGAAATTCAAACTGACATCGCATCCTGCCGGTAAGGACTATGGCAACAGGATGATCGACCTGTTTACACCCATCGGAAAAGGCCAGAGAGGTTTGATTGTTGCCCAACCCAAAACGGGAAAGACTTTTTTATTGAAAGATATAGCGAATGCGATCGCGGACAACCACCCGGAATGCTACCTGATCGTTTTGTTAATTGATGAACGTCCGGAAGAGGTAACTGATATGAGAAGAAGTGTGCGTGCCGAAGTGATTTCATCAACTTTTGACGAACCTGCGGATAATCATGTTCGCGTGGCCAATATTGCTATCGAAAAAGCTAAACGACTGGTGGAATGCAACCATGACGTAGTTATTTTGCTCGACTCAATCACCCGTTTGGCACGAGCTTACAATACAGTTGCCCCTGCAAGCGGGAAAGTGCTTTCAGGAGGTGTGGAGGCCAATGCTTTACAAAAACCAAAGAAGTTTTTCGGTGCAGCCAGAAATATTGAAAACGGTGGATCGCTGACCATACTGGCGACTGCATTGATCGATACAGGGTCCCGGATGGATGAAGTAATATTTGAAGAATTCAAGGGTACTGGCAACATGGAACTACAGTTGGATCGCTCCCTTGCCAACAAGCGACTGTATCCATCCATCGACCTGACCAAGTCCAGTACGAGAAGGGAGGAGTTGCTGCTTGATGAGATGACATTACAGCGCATGTTTATCTTGAGAAAGCACCTGGCAGATATGAAGCCTGACGAAGCGATGGAGTTTCTCAGGAAATATATGATCGGTACGCAGAACAACGAAGAGTTCCTGGTATCCATGAATAGTTGATGTAAGGTATATGGTCCTGATATTTTGACAAGAAGGAAAATAAAACCTAAATTTGCGCCCCGTTTCGATGTAAATAGAGTCTTATGAAAAGAACATTTCAACCATCAAGAAGAAAAAGAGCCAATAAACATGGCTTCAGGAGTCGTATGAGCTCTAAAAATGGAAGAGCTGTTCTATCCAACAGACGCGCCAAGGGAAGGGTTAAACTGACGGTGTCGGACGAAAAGAAATTGAAATAATTCCGGTCTTCAGTAAATGATTCCCTATTTTTTGACCCAAAGGGTCGATCACGGGAATGCAGCACAGCCTTAACAAGTCAGAAAGAATCAAATCCAAAAAAATCTTCGAATGCCTATTCAGGCAAGGCAAGAGTTTGTTTTATTATCCCCTCAAGCTCGTCTATGTTCCTTTAACAGAAAATGACCAGCCCCCTCTTTTATTTGGCATTAGCGTACCGAAAAGGCTGCATAAAAAGGCTGCCGTAAGAAACCGTATCAAGCGGCTTGTCAGGGAGTCCTTCCGACGCAACAAACCATGGCTTTTAGACCGGCTTGACAAGAGCGGTAAATATGCATTGCTCTATATTTATCTCGCAAAGGAGGAGGAGTCCTATCACACTGTGGACCTATCTATAAAAAAACTCAATAGAAAATGGATCAAGATCGAGGCGTCTTCAGCCAACGGCGATTGCTGATCTCCACATTCATGGTTGCCGTTTGGATGACATCGATCCATACCGGTGCCAGAGGGCAAGTATTTTTACAACTGGAAAGGGCCAATGTGTTAAGAGTGAAAAAATTTGCCCCAGGTGATGAGATTCATTTCATGAGCAATCGATTTCCAGGTAGCTGGCAGAAGGGCGTTATGCTCGAGATTTTACCCGAGGACGAGGCAATTGTATTCGAAGATCGAATTACTTACCTTTCGGATATCACGCATTTCAAATATTATCGCGTTTGGCCTCATGCCATTGGAACTAACCTGATGCGATTTGGGGTTGCATGGTTTGTTTTTGCCGGGATAATAGAAGGCGGCAGAACCTCAGGAGTGTTGGATACGCAGTATAAATTTGGAACGGATACAGTCATAATAGGGGCCAGTGCCTTGTTGACTGGATTCCTTACCAGAAAGCTATGGGCGGTCAGCACCAAAAAAATGAATGAGCGCCATAATACTCACTACAACGAGAGCAATTGAAAATTCCTTGATTCTTAGTCCCGAAAGCCTTTCCGGAAAAGAATCGGCTCGCAATTGAATTGCCGCCCAAGTCTCCTCAATATATTCAATTAGTATTCCTTCACCCATCCAGAAGAAGAGGAAAATGGACAAAGGAATGA